>JAIWOJ010000350.1 GCA_020216965.1 Prosthecobacter sp. | reverse complement strand
AAAACCTGCCGCAACCAGAATCCCGTCATCTTGTGGGTTCCTTCTTCCGGTTGCTGCACGAGGGTTTCCATGGTCATGATCCATGCGAAGCCCTGCCGAATGCCTGACCTGCCGATCCCTGCCTACACCCGTGAAAGCCATGGCTTTCTGCGCGTGGCTGCGGTCTGCCCTGAGCTGGTGCTGGGGGACGTGGAGGCAAATACGGCGATCCTGAGGCGAGAGATGGCAGCCCAGGCAGCCCTGGGGGCGCGGCTGATTGTCTTTCCAGAGCTCTGCCTCACGGGCTATTCTTGTGCCGATCTTTTTCATCATGCAGCCTTGCTCAGCCGGGCTCGCGATGGTCTGAAACCTCTGGCTGCGGCCACCGTGGACACAGGGGCAGCCGTCATCGTGGGCCTGCCTTTGCTGGTGGAAAGTAGGCTCTACAATGTGGCAGCGGTGCTGGCTGAGGGACGGCTGCTGGGGTTCGTGCCCAAAACCTTTCTGCCCAATTCAGGCGAGTTTTATGAGCGACGCTGGTTTTCCCCAGCCTCCACGCTCGTGGCCACGGAGCTAGACGGCATCCCCATCGGGACGGACCTCCTTTTCACCGCGCATGATGTGCCGGGCTTTGTCTTGGGCGTGGAGATTTGTGAAGATCTCTGGACGGTGATCCCACCCAGCAGCCACGCCGCACTTGCCGGTGCCACGGTGCTGGCAAATCCCTCCGCCAGCGATGAGGTGCTGGGCAAAGCTCCCTACCGCCGTGCGTTGGTGGGCCAGCAATCGGCGCGCTGCCTCGCCGCCTATGTCTATGCGGGGGCTGGCGCTGGGGAATCCAGCACGGATGTGGTGTATTCCGGCCATGGCTTGGTGGCAGAAAATGGCGTGCTACTCGCGGAGACGGAGCGCTTTTCCTTTCAAACCCAGGCCGCACTGGCAGATGTGGATCTACAGCGCCTCCAGCATGAGCGGCTGAAAAGCGCTGCCTTCCGCGATGATGAGGCCCGCATGGCGTTTCGGCGTGTTGGTTTTTCCCTAGGCGCTCCCCGCGCTGGCGGGCCCGTTTTGCAGCGCCCGCTGAGTGCGCACCCCTTTGTGCCACCGCCAGGGGCGGATCGACAGGCAGTATGTGAGGAGATCTTTGCCATTCAGGCGACGGGACTGGCCCGCAGGCTACGCCAGACGTGCAGCCGCAGTGTCGTGCTGGGGCTCTCTGGCGGGCTAGATTCCACGCTGGCGCTGCTGGTTTTGATTGAGGCGCTCCAGCGTGCTGACCTGCCCCGCAGTGCGGCATTGGCCGTGACGATGCCCGGCTTTGGCACCACCCAGCGCACCCTGGGCAATGCGGAAAAGCTGGCCCAAGCCCTCGGCGTGAGGCTGCGCACCATCCCCATCCGCGCGGCGGTGGAACAGCACTTTGCCGACATCGGCCATCCCCCCAGCCTGCATGACATCACTTTTGAAAATGCCCAGGCGCGTGAACGCACACAAATCCTCATGGATGTGGCGAATCAAACCGGTGGCCTGGTGCTAGGCACGGGGGATCTTTCTGAGGCTGCGCTCGGCTGGTGTACCTTCAATGGCGACCACATGAGCATGTATCATGTGAATGCCGGGGTGCCGAAGACGCTGGTGAAATACCTGATCGAATGGGCCGCTACCGAGCTCTATGCCGCTGAGGCTGGGGGCATTCTGCATGACATCATCGACACGCCGATTTCCCCCGAGCTGCTGCCTCTGAGCAGTGAGGGGCAGATGGAGCAAAAAACGGAAGAGACGGTTGGCCCCTATGAGCTGCACGACTTTTTCCTCTTCCACTTCGTCCGCCACGGCTGCCCGGCGGAAAAGATCCTCTGGCTGGCCGAGCTAGCTTTTGCTGGGAAATATGACGCTGCCGTCATCGCACGCTGGCTGGCTGTGTTCCTGCGCCGTTTCGCCCAAAATCAGTTCAAGCGCTCCTCCATGCCTGATGGGCCCAAAGTAGGCTCCGTCGCGCTCTCACCGCGAGGCGACTGGCGGATGCCTAGCGACTGGGCAGGCACGCTGGAATGAACAAAAAGCTGAGACTGGATTTCAGCAACGGCAGCAGGCAAAAAATAGGTGTCAAATCTCCTGGCATCGCTACTGCTGATTTTCTCTCGATCACCCCCTCAATGAACACCCTCCAAACCTTCACCACCGGCTCTGGTTCCACTGGCAAATTTTACTCCCTCCCGGCTCTTGAGGCCGCAGGCATCGGCAAAATCTCGAAGCTGCCGGTTTCCATCCGCATCGTGCTAGAGTCGCTGCTGCGCAATCTGGACG
Source organism: Prosthecobacter sp. (assembly GCA_020216965.1). Lineage (GTDB taxonomy): Bacteria > Verrucomicrobiota > Verrucomicrobiia > Verrucomicrobiales > Verrucomicrobiaceae > Prosthecobacter. Next base: position 1,519 of record JAIWOJ010000350.1, on the reverse strand, counting down.
GCAAGAAGGTCACCGAGGCCGATGTGAAGAATCTGGCAAACTGGAACGCGAAGAACCCCGGCGAATATGAAATCCCCTTCACCGTCGCTCGCATCGTGCTGCAGGACTTCACGGGTGTGCCGCTGCTGGTGGATCTAGCCGCGATGCGCAGCAAGGTGAAGGAGCTCGGCAAGAATCCGAAAATGGTCGAGCCGCTCGTGCCGGTCGATCTCGTGGTGGACCACTCGGTGCAGGTCGATTTCGCAGGCACGCAAGACGCGCTCAACAAAAACCTGGACCTTGAGTTTGAGCGCAACAAGGAGCGCTACCAGTTCCTCAAGTGGGGCGAGCAAGCTTTTGAAACCTTCAAAGTCGTGCCTCCCGGCATCGGCATCGTGCATCAGGTGAACCTCGAATATCTCGCCAAGGGCGTGCTGGAGAAAGATGGCGTGTATTACCCGGATTCGCTCGTCGGCACGGACTCACACACAACGATGATCAATGGGCTCGGCGTCGTCGGCTGGGGCGTGGGCGGCATTGAGGCGGAGGCAGGGATGCTCGGCCAGCCGGTGACCTTCCTGGTGCCGGAAGTGGTGGGCGTTTATCTCACGGGTGCTCTTAAAGAAGGCGTCACCGCGACCGATCTCGTACTCGAAGTGACTCAGAAGCTGCGCAAGCTCGGCGTCGTCGGCAAATTCGTCGAATTCTACGGCCCCGGCGCGGTCAGCCTGCCGGTCACGGACCGTGCGACCATCGCCAACATGGCCCCCGAGTATGGCGCGACGATGGGCTTCTTCGGCGTGGACGAAGAAACCGTCGCCTACCTGCGCGGCACGGGCCGCAGCGAGGAGCTTTGCAAGACCGTGGAGAACTATTTCAAGGCGCAGGGCATGTGGGGCATCCCCACGGAGAAGGGCGCGATTGATTTCACCACCGAAATGGAGATCGACCTCAGCGGCGTGGTGCCCTGCGTGTCCGGTCCGAAGCGTCCGCAGGACCGCATCGAGGTGCCTGCTTTGAAGACGAAGTTCCGCGAACTCCTCGGCACAGATGTGAAGGCCGGTGGTTTTGGTAGAAGCGGCACCCTCGCCGCTTCATCCGGTGCAGGCGACGCCTCGTCGCCCAAACCAAGCAACGAGGGCACCGCTTTTACGAGCTGTGAAGTCGTGGTAAACAGCAAGGGCGATGTGAAGGATACCATCACCGACGGCAGCGTGCTCATCGCTGCCATCACGAGCTGCACGAACACCTCCAACCCGAGCGTCATGCTCGCCGCCGGCCTCGTCGCCAAGAAGGCCGCGGCGCGCGGCCTGACGCGCAAGCCCTGGGTGAAGACCTCGCTCGCCCCCGGCAGCCAGGTGGTTGCCGAATATCTGGAAAAGTCCGGGCTGCAGAAGGAGCTCGACCGGATCGGCTTCAATCTCGTCGGCTTCGGCTGCACGACCTGTATCGGCAACTCCGGCCCGCTGCCGGCGCCGATCTCCAGGACCATCAACGACAAGGGCCTGATCGCCGCCGCCGTGCTCTCCGGCAACCGCAA
>JAIWOJ010000349.1 GCA_020216965.1 Prosthecobacter sp. | reverse complement strand
CCCTCGACGCCTCGGCCCCGGATGCCAGGGAGGGCAACGAGGCGTCGAGGATCGCCCCTTCAGGGCTCTGGCAGGTTCGACCTCCGCCCACCCCAGGGTTTCACCCTGGGCTCAGGAGGCGCGTGCCGTTGGCACTGGGCCGCTGTTTTCCGCGCATCAACGTTTCAGCTTGCGCTTGAGCCGCATCCAGGTCGGAACGTCGAGATCTTCCCCGCCATCAGCGAGGACAGGTTCCGTCTTTTGAAAGCGACCGCGATCTTCCTCACTGCCAAAGCGGAAGGCTGTCTGCTCACCGTTAGCGGCAGCACCGTTGGACTTGCCGATAACTACGGAGGGAGCTGCGGGGCGAATGGCCGAGACACTCGCCTCATGGGAAACGGGTTGAGCGGGCTGGATCGGTCTTGCTGCGACCACGGAGGCGAGTCCGGTTGTCGGGGATGGCTGGACGCTGGGCTTGATGGGAATAAAGTCCTCAATGGACGGACGTGGGGGCTTGGCGGGTGGCAGCGGTGCTTCTTGGACAGCTTGTGGATTTTCCGGCTCAGGCTGGTCTTCACTTGTTACCTCAGATGGAATCATCGGTCGGGTTTCAGGCTCTTGCTCGGCTGGTTGCGGGCGTGACAGCACCTGGCTGGCTTTGTCAAGAGTCGCGGCTGCTTGTTGGAAGAGGTCATCATCCTGGGTGGCTGTCTGTAGAGCTAGCTCAGGGAGTGCACTGGAAGGTGGGGCCACGTCCTCCTCTGGGAAAAGCAAGTCCATGGCTTTGACGGCAGCAGGCGGCACAGGTCTAGCTTTGGCAGGGGCAGGTCTTGAAACGGGCGGCGGGGGAATCTCTACCTGAGGGGCGGGAGGCGGCGCGGTTTGATCAAGGCTGGACGATGAAACTGTCTTGGCGGTGGTAGCCCTGCGGGGGCTATCCGATGTTGGCTGCGCCTGGGGGGGCGCAGCTTTGGGCTGCTCAGACACTGGCTCAGGGGGCGGCTTTGGCAATGCCTCGACGACGGAGGGCATGGGACGATCATGCAGCGGCAGCATGTCGGCTGGCGGGGCTGCCGCAGCTAGGGTGTTTAGCTGGGCTAAACCCAGCGAACTAAGGAGTGTGACGCAGACGCTATCGCCTAGCTTTGCATCCACCGCGACGCCGAAGAGGATATGCGTCTGGTCGGGCACATTTTTGCCCAACTGTTTCATGATGGCATCCACCTCCAGCAGGGTGAGAGATTCACCTCCTGCAATATGCACAAGTAGGGTACGCGTTTGGTGTAGGAGCCGCCCTTGGTCGATGAGAGGGGATTTCAGGGCACGCTTCACGGCTTCACTGCCGCGGTTCTGCCCGCGTGCCTCACCAAAGCCAAAGAGGCAGCGTCCATTGGAGGTGTTTAAGGCAGCCGTGAGGTCATCCAGCCCCAGCTTCACCAGGCCGGGGGTCGTGAGGATGGTGGAGACGGCGCGCAGGGATTGGGCAATCAGTTGATCCGCTTGGGTAAAGGCTTTCTGGATGCCATCTTTGGGCAAGATCAGCTCTCCCATGCGATTGTTTTCAAAAAGGATGAGGGCATCGGCGCGCTTTTGCAGTTGATCGAGGGCATCCTCTGCCTGCTTCAGGCGGCGCTTTCCTTCAAAACTGAAGGGCATGGTGGCTGTAAGAAAGACCAGCGCTCCTGCGCTCTTGGCGATCTCTGCCACGACGGGTGTCGCACCGCTGCCCGTGCCACCCCCGAGCCCTGTGCAGAGGAAGACGATGTCATGCCCATCGACTGCTTCTCGGATCTGTTCACGGGAGAAAACCGCCGCCTCTCGGCCTAGCTCGGGATCTCCACCCGCGCCCACGCCACGCATCAGCTCGATGCCAAGCTGAACTTTATGCGGTGCCATGGAGTGGCTGAGCACCCGGATATCCGTGTGCATGGAGACGAGTTTAGCGTCCACCGTGCGGTCTAGGGTGATGCGGTCCAGCACATTGCCGCCTGCGCCGCCGATGCCGACGATGCAAGTTTTTAGGCTGCCTGGTTCCTGGGTCTCCTTCAGGGAGTTGCGATCATATTCGACCATGGGATGCGGATGGGTGGAGGGTGGATGCTGGCGGCGCTTGCGGGAAAAGGGAGACCGGGGGGAAAGGGGTAGCCTCAGGTCACGGCGGAGAGCAGGTCGGCCATCTTGCGCCCCAGGCGAAGCAGGGGTGACAGGAAGGGCTTCTCCTGATCAAGGATCTGGGCATAACGAATGAGCCCGATGGGGGCAGAAAACTGAGGTTTCTCAAACGTGGCGGTGACACCGCTGACCGGCGCGGAGCCTGAGCGGGTCACCCGCCTTTGAAACACATCTTGTGCCACGACGTCAATTCCTTTCAGCAGACTGGTGCCGCCGGTGAGATAGACCCCGGCCCCAAGTCGGCCGATGTGCTTTTCACAGCGTAGCCGCACTTGCTCAAAGATTTCCCGCACACGCAGGTGGATCACCTCGTTCAGGAAGGCGCGCTCTACCTCCGCAATCATAAAGCCATTGTCATCCTCCACACGCACGATGTCATCGGGTGCGATGTCTGCGTAGTCGCAGGAGCCCTCGTTGATTTTGAGTTCCTCCGCACGGCGGTCGGGGATCTGCACGGCCATGGCGATGTCTTGGGTGATGTGGTCGCCCCCCAGGGGCACACAACCAGAGGCCGTGATCATGCCGTCTTCATACAAGACATAATCCGCTGTGCCTCCGCCGATATCAATCATGAGTGCACCTTGGGCTTTCGCCTCACGGCTTAGCACCACCTGGGCGGCAGCGATGGCAGTGAAGACGACGTCTTCGACCTCTAGGGGCACCTCGCGCACACATTTGACTGCGTTTTGAATCCGACCCCGCACACCGTGGATGATGTGGTAGTCAGCCTCCAACACGCGCCCCTCCCGCCCGATGGGCTGCCGCACCCCTTCCACGCCATCCAGGATGTATTGGCGGGTGATGCTGTGGAGAAAGACGTTCTCCTGCGGGATCTCCACATGCCGGGCGATCTCTTTGGCAGATTCCACATCGTCCTCCGTCACTTCCGTCTGCTCTTCGGGCAGCCGCCAGGCACCACGGCTATTGAGGCTGCGGATGTGCCCGCCAGACACGCCAAGGAAGACCGTGCGGATCATCACTTCACTGGGCTCTTCCGCACGCACGATGGCGTCATTCAGAACGGTCTGCACTTTCTGAAAGTCCACGATCTCCCCTTTGCGCACGCCACGAGATGGCGCGGTCCCTACGCCGAGGATTTTGATGGCTCCATCGCGTTTCGCCTCTCCGACGACGACACAGATCTTGCTGGTGCCGATCTCCAGTCCTGCGTAGATGGTGCTTCTAGCCATAGGGGGGTGTAATGAATCAGCGTGTGGGGGGTCTCTTGTGCGCGCTGGGCGTGGCTGCGGTCAGTGGATCCTGCAGGCCCCTTAGGTCCGGTGCCTCACGGAAGGTGATCGGGATGTTTTCGCGCACGATGACATTCAGCGTGTCGATCTTCCACTGGCGGTGGCGTGCCTCAATCCAAACACGGTTTAGCCTAGCGAGCTGCTCCTCCTGGTCATCGATGCCGAAGAGCACATGCGTGCCATCTTGAAAGGCCACATTCAGCCCCCAGGTGCTATGGGTCTCTATTTCCAAAATCGCGGGTAACTCTGGCACCATCTGGCGCTCTTGCAGCCGTGACAGCAAGGCGAGCGCCGCACGCACCTGTGGATCCGCCACCTGCTGGCCAGGTCGGCTGCGCGCCAGGGTGCTATGACGAATGATCGGCAGCTTGGCGTAACTCTCTGTCACCACCTCGCAGGGAAACACCGTGCCTTCCGCATCTAA
>JAIWOJ010000348.1 GCA_020216965.1 Prosthecobacter sp. | reverse complement strand
TCTGCGGGCGGTGCTGGCTTATCCTCTGGGGATTTCAGGTAGCGCAGGAACTGGCTATCTGTGCTCAACACCAGGCTGGTATCCGGGGTAATGATCGCCTTGTAGGCATCCATGGTCTTCAGAAACTCAAACAAGCGTGCTGCTTCTGGACTTTGGTTGTAGGCTTTGGCGTAGATCTCCGTGGCCCGTGCATCTGCTGCACCCTCGATTTCTTGAACTTTGCGGTAAGCCTGGGATTCGATCTCTTTCAGGTCGCGCTCGCGTTGGCCTAGGATCTTGGCTGCCTCGCCAGCACCTTCCGATTTGAAACGCTCAGCGATTTGGGTGCGCTCACTGACCATGCGCTGGTAAATCGTCTGGCTCACGGCGGGGGTGTAATTGATGCGTTTGAAGCGTAGGTCGATGAGCTCAATGCCAAAGCCTTTCACTTTCGGGGCAGCGTTGTTAAAAATCTCGCGTTCCAGTTCGCCACGGCCTTTGGTGATGGGCGGCATGGTGCCAATGCGGGAGTCTGCCACAGAGGCTGTGCTACCGCCTGCAAAGGCTTCGCGTGCCACTTTGCGGTCCTTGGTGCTGCGGATGGCCTCAATGAAGTCATGCCGTGCGATGACATTGCGGGTTTCACTGCCTAGGATGTCTGTCAGGCGGGATTCCGCGCCACGCTCATCGCGCAGATTTTCAAAGAAAGTCCTCGGATCACTGATGCGCCAGCGGGCAAAGCTATCGACGACGATGTACACCTTATCGCGCGTGGGCATGTTCACCGGCAGGCCATCCCATTCCATGATGCGCTTCTCAAAGCGATTCACCTGCTGGATGAAGGGGGTCTTGAGATGTAGGCCCGCGTTTTTGATCGTCTCCCCCACAGGTTTGCCAAACTGGGTGATGATGATCTGCTCCGTTTCGCCGACGGTGTAGAGGCTGGCGCTTCCCAAAATGAACAGGGCTAAGGCTGTCATCAAAATGATGAGTGAGAGGGCAGGTTTCATCGGGCGGGTGTGCGAGGTTGAGGGCTGGCCTTCGGGGAGGGGGTCGGCAGAGGACGCTGTGGCTGCTGGAGGTGCATCAGGGGTAAAAACTGGGGCACCCGATCATCCACGATGACCTTGCCAGGTATGGAGGGCAGCACCTCAGCCAGCGTCTCTAGGTAGATGCGCTTTTGAGTCACTTCGGGGGCTTTTTGGTATTGTGCCAGCAGTGCATTGAAACGCGCCGCATCGCCCTCCGCGCGGTTGATGCGCTCTGTGGCATAGCCCTCGGCCTGGCTGATGCTTTGCTCTGCTTTCCCCCTAGCCTCTGGGATGACTCGATTGTATTCGCCGCTGGCTTGGTTGATGGCTGCTTCCCGCTGCTGTTGGGCGCGGTTCACTTCGTCAAAGCTATCCTTCACCTGGCTCGGTGGGTTGACATTGCCGAGCTGCACTTGGTCGATGTGCACCCCCATGCCTAGGGTGCTGGCGATCTGCTGAAGCCGCTCCAATGCCCGCACTTCCATTTCTTGGCGGCCTACGGTCAGCACCTCGTCGATCGTGCGATCTCCCACCACCTCACGCATGACGGATTCTGAGATGTCTCGCAGGGTGGCCTGTGGCTCCATGAAATTGAAAACATAATCACGCGCATCGCTGATGTGAAACTGGACCACCCACTCCACCACAGCGGCGTTCAGATCCCCCGTCACCATATTTTTTTCCTGTTCCATGTCCTCGTAGTCACGGTTGAACTGATACTCATTGGTGGCCCCGCGGCTACCATAGCCAAATTCCAGCTTCAATTGACGCTTGGTCTCTACCAGCGTGATCGCATCTATGCCCCAGGGCAGCTTAAAGTGCAGCCCAGGCTGGGTGATTTTGAGAAATCTGCCAAAGCGCTGCACGATGGCCTCGGAATTGATCGGCACCTGGTAAAAGCTAGAAAAAAGCCCCAGGGTGGTGATAGCAGCTACCACGCCCAGGAGGATTTTCATGGGGTTGATCCGCAACTGCGATGGGGCAGGGAAGGGGAGCGTAGGCTGAGATGGCATCGCCTCAGGCTAGACGCCAGGTGTCCGTTTGTCCAAAGCCAAAGGAGGGGGTGTGCGGTGCTCTCAGGCCAGGAGTTGCTGGACGATTTTTGCGCCTTGGTTGTCTGTGAGGCTGGCGGCGAGGCCATTGCGCTTGTAGGTCAAGCGCGTGTGGTCTAAGCCGAAGACCTTCAACAACGTGGCGTGGTAGTCGTAGTGTTTTACCTCATTCAGCACGGCTTTGTGACCAAACTCGTCCGTCTCACCATGGACGTAGCCTTTTTTGAAGCCGCCGCCTGCCAGCCACATGCTAAAGCCGTAGGTATTGTGGTCACGGCCCCATTTTTCATAACCTGCATCATTCTGTAAAACGGGGAGGCGGCCCATTTCTCCGCCCCAGTGGACGACGGTGCTATCCAAGAGGCCGCGCTGCTTCAGATCGATCAAAAGCGCGGCGCAGGGTTGATCCGTGGCCGCGCAGAGCTTGGGCAGACTGGTGACAAGGGCGCTATGCTGGTCCCAACTCTGTCCCGCATTGAGCACCTGCACATAGCGCACGCCACGCTCAATCAGTCGGCGTGCGATGATGCAGCGGGTGGCGTAGTCTTGTGTGATGGGATTGTCCACGCCGTAGAGCTTCTTGATGTGGTCTGGCTCCTTGGAGATATCGAGTGCCTCTTTGGCGGCTGTCTGCATTTTCGCGGCCAGTGCATAGCTCGCGATGCGGGCCTGGAGGTCGAGCTCACCTGGGTGAGCATCCAGATGTTCTTCATTGAGTGCCTTTAGCAGTGCCAACTGGCGTGCCTGCGGTGCCCCCGCTAGGGAGGCAGGTGGATCTAGGTTGAGAATGCGCGGCTCCGTAGGGCGCACGAGCGTGCCCTGGTAAATGGCTGGTAGCCAGCCATTAGTGTAGTGTTCACCGCTGAAAGTGGGGAGCCCGCCTGGATGGGAAAGCACCATGTAGGCAGGCAATTCATCCGTCTCACTGCCGAGGCCATAGGTCAGCCAGGAGCCCAGCGCGGGTCTGCCTGCGGTGATGCGTCCTGCATTCATGGCATACAGCCCCTGGGCATGGTTGCTGACACCGGAGGACATGGAACGCACCAGCGTGATCTCATCGGCCACCTTGCCCAAGTTTGGCAGCAGTTCACTGAGTTCCATGCCGCATTGGCCATGTTTTTTGAACTGCCAGGGTGAGCCAAAGCACTTGGAGGATGCTTGGGCCAGATTGTCATATTTGACCTCACCCGGAAACTTCTGGCCGTGATACTTGGTCAGCACTGGCTTTGGGTCAAAGAGGTCCATCTGCGAAGGGCCACCCATCATGAACAGGGAGATCATGGCCTTGGCCCGCGGCTCTTCGTGCGGCTTTTTGGGCGTCAGGTCATGGCGCACCTCACCCGTGAGGCTCTCTGGCTTCACGGGGGCGGCAAGGAGCCCCTCCCGCTGGAGCAAGGTGGCCAGGGCTAAGGTGCCGAGGCCATACCCGTTGGCGTGGAGGAAATGGCGGCGGGAGCAAAACGGCGGAGTGGTCATGATGGGCTGGAATACGCACCTTGAGCCAAAACTCTCGCACAAGCCCCTGCTGGCTGATCGGTGACAGCATCTTTGGACGCGCGGCATTGCCAAATGGGCGCGAGTCCGCCAAGCTCATACTCTCATTTTATTCATTTTATGCAGTTGCTTATCAAATCCCTCCAAGAAGGTCGGGCGCTCGACGAACGCAAAATCACAGAGGCCGCTTCCTTTTTGGTGGACCCTGAGGAGTCCGCTGAAGCAAAGGCCGCCTTCCTGCGTGCCCTGGCACGCAAAGGCGAAACTCC
>JAIWOJ010000347.1 GCA_020216965.1 Prosthecobacter sp. | reverse complement strand
GAGGAGCTGGCGGCAGCGAGGGTAGTGGTGAGCAAATGGCGGCGGTTCATGGCAAATGGGGTGCGCTTTGGGACTGACTGGCGCGTGGCTTCATTCAAACGCGGCTTGGGGCTCATGCCAAAGAAATCTGTGGCGGTGACGCTCTCCCCCGGTTAGTTCAGAGGGTGGTGCTGCCCTCAGCGCCTGTCATTCATTCTGAAATGCAAGGCATGTCTTCTCTCCAGGCCATCCGCGATGCACTCGAACAATCGCCGGATAACGTCTCCCTTCTCCTGCTCTATGGTCACGCCTGTCTGGAGAAGCTGCGCCTACTGGATGCTCGCGAGAGTTTTGAGCGAGTGTTGGAGCTGGACCCCACCCACACGGATGCACAGCTTGGCGTCGCCAAGGTGCTTCTCCTCCTGGGGGAAACCTCCGGGGCTGCTGTGCGTGCAGAGCGCGTGATCCAGGTGAACCCCAACGACGCTCAGGCCCACCTCCTGCTCTGCCGCGTGCTTTTGGTGGAGCAGGATCGCCTGCGGGCCAGAGAGCATTTTGAGCGTGCGGCACAGATCGATAGCACGTTGAGTGATCCTTTGCTGGAGCGTGAACTGGGCCTGACGGCGCGTGATGCCAGGCGCACGTCTCCCGCCCCTGCCCCTGAGCAGGTGCCGCAGGACACCTTTGAGGAAGGGGAAATCCCCCAGGAGTTCGCCGAGGATCCTCTGGATGACCCACCCTATGACTGGAGGCCTGAGACCTTTTACGCGCCGGGAGATCCCGCCCGCCCAGCGGTATCCTTTGCTGACGTCGGAGGCATGGACGAGCTCAAAGAAGAAATCCGGCTGAAGATCATCTACCCACTCCAATTCCCAGATCTCTACAAAGCCTATGGGAAACGCACCGGCGGCGGCATCCTGATTTACGGCCCACCCGGCTGTGGCAAGACGCTGATGCTACGCGCGGTGGCGGGTGAGGTGCCGTGCAATTACCTCTCCGTCGGCCTGCATGAGATCTTTGATCCCTATTTTGGCAGCACGGAGCGGAACCTGCATCAAATCTTTGAGACCGCTCGGGCAAACGCGCCCTGTGTGCTCATCTTGGATGATCTGGACTCCTTGGCCCAGGATCGGCGTCAAGTGCGCGAGAGCCAATTGCGTAACCTCGTCAACCAGTTCCTGCATGAGATGGACGGCATGAGGGGGGAAAACCAGCGCGTGCTCGTGATGGGTGCCACCAACCAGCCTTGGGCACTGGACCCCGCCTTCCGCCGCCCGGGTCGTTTTGACCAAGCCATCTTTATCCCACCGCCGGATGAGCCTACACGTGCCCAAATCATCGCCCTCCTCGCCAAAGACAAACCTATTTCCAATCTCGACACGGCGGCTCTTGTGCAGGCCACCCCTGGCTTTTCAGGAGCTGACTTGAAATTCGTCTTTGACCGTGCAGCCGAGATGACCCTGTCTGCGGCCATTCATAGCGGCCAACCTGTGCCCATCAGCATGGAGACGCTACTCGCCGTGGCCCGCGCGCACACTCCTAGCACGCACACCTGGTTTGAAGGCGCGCGTGAGCACGCCCATCATGCCGCGCCAGACACCTACGCGCACGAGATCCGCAAATCCCTCTCTCTCGGCGCGCCCACCCCACCGCAGCAGCGGGAACCATAGCCTGGGATGCCCTGGTTTTTTCTCATCCTTGCGGGTCTCTTGGAGGTCGGCTGGGCCATCGGGCTGAAGTATTCCGCTGGCTTTACCAAGCCTGCCGCCAGCATCGCCACGGTGCTCGGCATGATCGCCAGCTTTTTCCTGCTGGCCCAAGCCCTGAAAACCATCCCCGTAGGCACCGGCTACGCCGTCTGGACAGGCATCGGTGCTGCCGGAACTGCGATCGTTGGCATGTGGCTCCTCGGCGAGCCCAGGGATGTTGGCAGGATTCTATGCGTGGGGATGATCCTCACCGGTGTGCTCGGGCTAAAGTATCTTGCCTGAGTATAGTAAATTCCACATTTTGAAGTATTTACGTCAAGTTTGAGGCTGTAAAATGCGCGCAGAACAGCCTACAGCGCATGACTTTTTCACAAAACCGAAATTTTTCAGAAAACACGGGCGTATGCTCAGGGCCATGACCCCCCGTCTATTTATTAATGCCCTGTTTGCCGCCGCGACTCTGTCGTATGCCGCCTACCCGGAATTTTCTGCCACCATCCCGAACGGTGGCCCGCGTGGTGCGGAGTGGAAGCTGACCGTCACCGGCAACCGCCTCGCTGACTTTGAGAGCCTCATGTTCTTCAGCCCCGGCATCACTCAGAAGAGCGTGGATAAAATCGAGAACAATAAAGTGCAGCTCACCATTGCTGTGGCACCTGACGTGCCACTGGGCAACCACCTGGTGCGCATTCGCACGCGGTCTGGCATCTCTCATGTGCGCCAATTCTTCGTCGGCCCATTTCCCAATTTAGAGGAAAAAGAGCCAAATAGCGAAATGGAGGCAGCTCAGCCCATCAGCTTCAATCAAACGATTGAGGGCGTGGTGCTCAACGAAGACGTGGATTACTACAAACTGACCGTCAAAAAAGGGCAGCGCATCTCTCTAGAGGCAGACGGTCTCAGATTGGGTTACACCACCTTTGATCCTTACATCGCCATTATCGACAAGGATAAATTCGAAAAAGCTTTCTCGGATGATACCATCCTACACCGGCAAGACGGCTATTGCTCTTTTGTGGCTGAATATGATGGCGATTACTATGTCATGATCCGTGAGTCTAGCTACCGTGGTGGCAGCAATAACTACTATCGCCTGCACGTCGGCAGCTTCCGTCGTCCTGATGTTGTCTATCCAGCCGGTGGTCGCATTGGCAGCGACACTAAGGTGCGTTTCATCGAGAAAGACAGCTCTTTTGAAGAGGATGTGAAACTACCTGATGAAGTGGACCCAGGTTTCATGCTGCTCTCCAAGACGCAGGAGCCAGCTCCCTCAGGCAACCCCTTCCGCCTTGTTGAATATGACAATGTGCTGGAGGCTGAGCCAAATGATGAGCAGGCCAAGGCCACCGTATCCCCCACTGGCGAGCCTATCGCCCTGAACGGCATCATTGAAAAACCTGGTGATGTGGACTTCTTCAAAGTGCCCTTCAAAAAAGGGCAGCAAGTCGTGCTCCAAGCCTATGCCCAAAGTCTGGGGTCTCCTTTGGATTCAGTCATCAATGTCTATAACGCGAAGGGCGGTAGCCTGGGCGGTAACGATGACGGTGGCGGACGCCGGAGGCTAGATAGCAAGCAAACCCTCAACATCCCTGAGGATGGTGACTACTTCATTCGTGTCACGGACCATCTGGAACGTGGCGGCCCGAACTTCGTTTATCGCCTGGAACTCGTGGCGACCCAACCTATCCTGACCTTCGCTTCACCCCATTATTCCGTGAATGACTCGCAGTATCGCCAGTTCATGGCTGTGCCGCGTGGCGGGCGCATGGTTCTCCTAGAGAACTTCACTCGCAGCGCCGTAAGTGGTGATTTCAAATTTGAGGCCAGCAACCTGCCGCAAGGAGTAAAATTGCTAACAGAGATCGCTCCTAAAGATCAGCCGGGAATTCCCTTGATGTTTGAAGCTGCTCCGGATGCTCCCATCGGCGGTGCCGTGGTACCTATCACCCTCAAACCCCTGGACCCCGCTCAAAAGATTGTGGGAAAAATGCGCCAGGAATTTGACATTGTCCGCTCAGGCAACGTGGTTTTTTACACTGAAATCGAGGACAAGCTGCCAGTCGCCGTTGTCGAAGAGGCACCCTATTCACTTGAAATCGTCAAGCCTACAGTGCCTCTTGTCGCGAATGGGATCCTTCAGATGAAGGTTATCGCC
>JAIWOJ010000346.1 GCA_020216965.1 Prosthecobacter sp. | reverse complement strand
ACGAAGGCACAGCCAACACGCGCATCCGGCTGGCATCATAGAATGCCCCTAACCTGAATGCGGTTGCACTACCGCTGCGTGGCTGGCGCACAGCGCACCTGGTAGCAGCGCATAGGTAGTCTTGGCTGAGGCGCGTGCTTGCTCTACTGCCAGCACGAGCTGAAAGGCACCTGCGGCACCCATGCCCTCTCCGAGGACGCGCCTTGGGGCTAGTCCCATGCTGACGGTTGCAGGGTGGGCGGCGTCTAACATGGGAATGCCACATAGGCCATTCACCTGTGGGCAGTCACTCGTGGCGCACCATTCAGGTTTCAATGCGAGTTCCCGGAGTTTTTCAGTATGCTCCGTTTCATTCAGAAATGCGGCTGCTTCACTCACCTTCAGGGCTAATCCTGAGTCTGCTAGACCCAATAGCATCGCCCCAGCACCTTCGGTGGCGATGAGTGCGGGGTGGTAATAGGTGACGGCCTCTGCCCCCACCCAATCTCCTTCTTCTGCGCCTAGCACCAGCACATGATCCACCCAGCCTAGCTCAAGCCAAACGTGTGCCATGTGCACGGCGAGCGCAATGGCGCTGGACTCCCCGATCAGGGTGGTGACAGGTCCGTCCACTTGCAGGTAGGCGGCGATGTGTGAGGCAGGTGCATTATAGACCGTCTCTGGAAAAATGAGCGGGCTGGCTAGGGCGGGCGTCGCGATCACTTCGTGGTAAAATTTACCACTGAACTGCACGCAGCCGTTGAACATGTGCTGGATGATGCCCAGCCGACCTGCGCCCTGGCCACCTGGAAAACCAGCGCTCTCCAGTGCTTCCAGGGCGGCTGCGATGGAAAAGCGGGTGATCGCACTGGCGCGGCGTAGCCGGGGGAATTTAGGGAGTATGCCAGCGGGTGCGGGTGGCACTGGACGTAGCTGGCAGGCCCAATCGCGGTCTCCCACACTGCGTTGGCTTTCCGCTGTAGGCAGTGGGTCTCCTCGGGTCACTGCCGTCGTTAGAGCCTGAGCCCCCCAGCCTGCTGCTGATACGGCCCCAGTTCCTAGGATGCGTAGGCTGCCGATGAGTGGTTTCTTTTCTTGGCTTACGGGTTGCCTATCGGGTGTGGTAAAGACCAACGTGGCGTTGGTGCCACCAAAGCCGAAGCTGTTCGTGAGGGCTACCTTGACTTGAGCCTCCTGCCATTCTTGCACCAGGTGACAATGAACGGCAGGATCTATTTGCCGCACATTGAGGCTAGCGGGCAGCCATTGCCCACGCATCGCCATGAGGCAGATGACAGCTTCGACCGCCCCTGCGCCGCCTAGCAGGTGACCCATGGCTGACTTTGTGGAGCTCAGCGCGATGCCGCGAGCAGCCTCCCCAGCCCAAGCCTGGATGGCACTGGCTTCGGCGACATCGTTGTAGGGAGTGCCTGTGCCATGGGAATTGATGTAGCCCACCTCTCTGGGCAACACACCAGCCATCTCACAGGCTGCGCGCATGGTCCGTATGGCAGCCTTTCCTTCGGGGTCAGGCTGGGTGAGGTGATGTAGATCTGTGGCCGTCGCATAACCGGCGGCGATGGCGAGTGGTTCTGGGGCTAGGCGCTCAGCGGCGGCGGCGGCACTTTCTACGACCACCACGGCGGCACCTTCCCCGAGGGCGAGGCCATCTCTCTCCGCATCGAATGGGCGCGGGATACCACTCGGGGCTAGGGCGCGCAGTGAGTCGAATCCTGCAAAAACGAGTTCTGCGAGGGCGTCGTAGCCACCTGCGAGCACACGCCGTGCTCTGCCAGCCTGGATCATCGCCATCGCATCACCGATGGCGTTTGCTCCGCTGGCACAGGCATTTGAGACGATCAGGATCGGCCCGCGCCAATCGTATTCAGCGGCGATTGCGGCGATCTGTTTCTGTGGCTGGTAAAACTCTACCCTAGAGAGCTGCCCAGGTACGCGGCCAGAGCTTGCGATGGCCCGCCGAAAGTATTCTTGCCCCACACTCATCGCCCCTGCGGAGGTGCCGATGACGATGGCGTCTATGCCATTCATATCGGGCAATTTTGCCATCGCTAGCGCCTCACGCACTGCCAGCAGTAGCATCTGGGTTCCTCGGTCGATCAGGGCCTCTCGCTTGCGGGGGAGCTTGAGAAAAAGGCGCTCTTTGGGCAAGTCCACCTGACCGGCCGTTTTCGCGATGCGCTCGCTCACATCAAAGGCCGTCACAGGGGTGAAATTCATCCGATTCGCTCGGAAGGATTTCTCGTTTTCCTGCCAGTCTAGGCCCAGAGGCGTGACGATGCCTGCTCCGGTTACAACGATCGGGTTTGGAGGGAAAGCAGGCACGCTGTTGTTCCTTCAAGAATCACCCCAGAGATTTCAAGCCATGGGACTTCCCTGGCATGATGTGATTTACCTGCTGCCTAACAGTCTCTGGACAAGATTGCCCTGTCAGATCATGACAGATTCTCCCTGGATGGATGCGTGAGGGTGGTAGCGCAGCGGACATGTTCTTTTCAAGACTGTCATACGCCTCTGGGGCTTCAACCGCTACTTGTTTGCCCGTGTTTGTGCCACCTTCGGGGCGACTAACTCAACGTGGCTTGCTCGATTTGGGCCCGTTTGCTTGGGCGTAGGCAGCCGAGGTCTAGCTCAAGTTGGACCTCACTTTGTCTTGCTGATCCGAGGTCGCGACGGCGGACATCGGATGGGTGCTGACCGATGAGATGGCTTAGTTTGCGAAAGAGGCTACCGGAAGGCGTGTTTTTGCTGTTCATAAGAACTGCATTTTGCGTCGCATCGGAAATGGAGTCAAATGAACAGTTGTTGGTTTCGAGAGTTCACTCCGCGCCTACCAAGCGCCAGCATCAGGGGGAGCGCTCATTAGGTTCCCCGTTTGTTTCCAAAAAGCTCTAGGTGCAGCCGATGGCTGAAGCGGTGCCCGTATCTGAGGCAGGCATCGATCAGCAGAGGATAGCGGCTGCGCATGGCCTCCACGGTGGTGCCTTCTGGCATGAGTAGGATTTTTTCTGGCGGAACAGGAATGCCGAGGCTGGCGACGAGCGCGTGAGCCTCCTCAAGATCGCGTTCGGTGGAAATGACAAACTTCAGTTGGTAATCACAGGCACTCTCGATCCAGGCGCGCAGAACCTCCGGCTGGCAGCGGGCGCTCTCATGTCTTGCTACCCAAGCCGGTCCTGCCAGCTCTGCGGTGGGTGTGGAATTGGAAAGCTTGGGACTGAGGGAGGCGAGATCGACCAGACAGCCAGCAGGTGCGATGGTGCCCGCAGTTTCCACAGTGACATGGCATCCCCGTGCGCGCAGGGCAGCGATGAACGTGCGGATGTCTTTGGCGATCATCGGCTCGCCCCCGGTGATGACGACATGGCGCGTGGGATGGCGCGTGGCCTGGGCCAAAAGCTCGTCCAGCGTCATTTCGCTGCCTTCAGGCTGCCAAGAGGCATAAGGTGTATCACACCACGAGCAGCGCAGATTGCAGCCCGAGGTGCGGATAAAGACGGAGGGCACGCCGGTGAGCACGCCCTCTCCCTGGATGGAAAAAAAGATCTCAGAAATGCGCATGAGCCCTGCGGTAGGGGGGGCGTGTCCGCTGGTCAAGCCCGTGGAAGGGATGCAGCTTGACCGCCGTGCTCGCTCCGGCGAGCATGGGACCATGCAAGCGCGCGTGTTTCAGTTTCAGGTCGGTCGCACAAAACTCGGCTGGTTTGGGAAAACCATCCTGGTGGTCATCGCGGCGGTGCTGATCGCCCTGCTATTGACCTTTGGGCTCGTGGCAGCGGTCGTCGGCGTGATAGCCCTGTTGGCTGCCAAAGGGGTTCGTGCGCTCGGCGGTGGTCAGCGCGCCAACT
>JAIWOJ010000345.1 GCA_020216965.1 Prosthecobacter sp. | reverse complement strand
TGGGCAGTGCGGCGAGGGAGAGCCTGGCTGCTTACTTGGCCTATGGACGCCCAGAGCTGGTGGGGCCCAAATCCAGCAGCCACATTTTCCTCTCCATCCGTGGTCAGGGGCTCACGCCTGCGCGCATCCGCCAAGTGGTGGCAGAGCGGGCAGAGCAGGCAGGCTTGGATGTGCATGTGCATCCTCACCTGCTCCGGCATTCGTTTGCCACGCATTTGCTAAACCACGGTGCGGATCTGCGCGTCATCCAGGAAATGCTGGGCCATGCAGACATCGCGACGACGCAGATTTACACCCATGTGGATCAGCGGCGGTTGCGGCAGGTGCATCGTCAATTTCACCCACGCGCCTGAGGCGGGCCAGCGCTTGATTTCATGCCTGACAATCCGCCCGCCTGTGCCAAGCATCCCTGCCATGAGCCTAACCTCCCTGTGCCTGCGTTTTGACCAGACTGGAAGCCCCGCCGATGTCCTCAAGCTGGCTGAGCGTTCCCTGCCGCCCCTCGGCTCCCACGATGTGCGGGTGCGGATGCGCTACGCGCCGGTGAACCCTGCTGACCTGAATTACATTGAGGGCAATTATGGACGCGCCGCGCATCCGCCCGCCATTCCCGGCCACGAAGGCTGCGGAGAGGTGCAGGCCGTAGGGCCGGAGGTGACGTCCCTCAAGCCGGGGGACGTGGTGATGCCCCTGCTGGGGGCCGGTTGTTGGGCACAGCACCTGACGGCAGCAGAGCATTTCTTTGCCCGCCTGCCAGAGTCCATCGACCCCGTGCAGGCCGCTATGCTGCGGATCAATCCCGTGACGGCTTGGCACTTGCTGACCCAGCATGTGGCTCTTTCTGAGGGGGATTGGGTGCTGCAAAACGCGGCCAACTCGGGCGTGGGTAGGGCTCTCATCCAGATCGCGCGCCAGAGGGGCCTCAAGACCGCAAACTTCGTGCGCCGAATCGAATTGGCGGATGAATTGCGGCAGCTCGGCGCAGACGCCGTTTTTACGGATGATGAAAAGGGGCTGGAGGAGGCGCGTGAACGGCTGAAGGCGCATCCGCCCAGGCTCGCAGCCAATGCCGTGGGGGGAGACAGCGCCCTGCGGCAGATGGATCTGCTGGCCCCGGAGGGAATGCTGGTGACCTATGGTGCGATGAGCCGCCGCAGCCTGAAGGTGCCCAATAAATTTCTCATCTTCAAAGGACTGCGCCTGCACGGCCTGTGGATCACCCGCTGGTATGAGCAGGCCAGCAGCCAAGAGCTACATGATGCCCTGGAGCCTCTCGCCCGCATGATCCTGGATCATGAACTGCACACCGCTGTGGAGGAGGTGATCCCCATGGCCCAGTATGCGCGTGCCATGCAGCGTGCCGCCGCAGACTCACGCGCGGGCAAAATCGTGCTTGATCTGGCCTGAGCGCCTTGCTGGGATTCGCGTTCAGGATAGGCGACGTTTGAAGTCCTCGTAGCCGAAGCGGCGGACGACGCGCAGTTCACCCGTGGCGGGGTCATAGAGGTCGATATCTGGGTGGACGACGCCGTTGAAGGTGGTGGTTTTCACCATGGTGTAGTGGGCCATGTCGGTGAAGACGAGCTTTTGCCCGATCTGGAGGGGCTGGGGAAAGCTGTATTCGCCGATGACGTCACCTGCCAGGCAGGTCATGCCGCCCAGGCGGTAGGTGTGTGGGTGCTCGCCCGGCAGGCCAGTGCCGAGGATGTGGGCCCGGTAGGGCATCTCCAGCGTGTCTGGCATGTGGGCGCTGGCTGAGGTGTCCAGGATGGCGGTCGTCAAATCCTCCGTCTGCACAAAGTCTAGCACCGTGGCGATGAGGTAGCCGGTGTTGAGGGCGACCGCCTCGCCGGGCTCGAGATAAACTTCTTTCTCCTGGCCCCAGCGCTCTTTGAAGCTGCGGACGATGCGCACGAGGCGGTCCACATCATAGTCGCTGCGGGTGATGTGGTGGCCGCCGCCCATGTTGACCCAGGAGACGCGCTCCAGCAGCTTGGGAAAACGGCGCTCTACCGCTGCCAGGGTGCGCTCCAGCACATCGCTGTCCTGCTCACAGAGGGCGTGAAAATGCAGCCCTTCCAAGCCATCAAGGTCTTCACCTTCCAGGGTGGCCATGCGCGTGCCCAGGCGGCAGCAGGGGGAGCCTGGATCGTAGAGGCTGACCTCCACCTCACTGTGCTCAGGGTTCACCCGGATGCCAGGGCTCGGGGCGTGCAGGCCAGCGGCGCGTGCGGCCTCGATCATGGGCCGCCAGCGCCGCCATTGGGAGGGGGAGTTGAAGCTGATGTGGTGGGCGATGGGCAGGATCTGCTCCATCTCCGCCTGCTTGAAGGCGGGGGCATAGACATGCACCTCACGCCGAAATTCCTCATGGGCCAGCAGTGCCTCATGCAGGCCGCTGGCGCAGCAGCCGTGCAGATACTGCCGCACTAGGTCAAAGGTGCTAAACATGGCAAAACCTTTGAGCGCCAGGAGGATCTTGGCCCCGGACTGCTCCTGCACCTGGGAGAGCTTTTCCAGATTGGCTTTCAGGAGACCTAGATCGACGACAAAGGCAGGCGTCTGGATGGCGGCGAGGTCAAAGGCAGGCGGGGGCTGCTCTAGCGCGTGGCGGGGTGTTTCGGGCATGATGCAGGCGCGTTAGCACCACCACGCGCCTGCGCCAGCGACATTCCCGCCCCGCAGGCGGAAAAGCTCCGGCTCACAGGTTGTCAAGGTGGGCGCGGATGGCTTGAAAGTTGGTGTTTTTCAGCAGGATTTTTCCCGCTGGATCGATGAGGTACAGGGTGGGGAAGCTGCGCAGGTTAAACATGCTGGTGATCGGCCCGCTGGTGGTGCCGTCGGACCAGTTGCGGAAGTTCACCTTGTAGGTCTCGTAGGCTTTGCGTGCCTCCTCTGGCACGTCGCTATTGATGCCGAGCACGGTGACTTTTTTCCCTGCCATCTGGGCGGCAAACTCGTTGGCTTGGGGCAGGGTGTCATGGCAGGCATGGCACCAGCCTCCCCAAAACAAGAGCACCACATGCTGGCCGCGGTGATCGCTGAGCTTGATCGGTGCGCCTTCGACATCTTTGCCCTCAATCTCCGGGCATGTGCTGCCGACGGATAGGTTCACCAGCTCAAACATCGTCCTACCTGCCTGATCGGCGATGGGAAAGCCCTCAATGCTCACTTGCGCATACTTGCCGCTCACTTCTTGGAGATACTGCACCGCCTTGGCCTTGTCCTCCTCAGCAGCTTTGGGATCAGTGGCTGCTTCAAAACGACGCACGTGCTGCATCCCCAGCGCGTAGGTCGCGGCGGCTTTTTCCGGCAAGTTTGGGTTCTTGCTGCGGACGGCCTGGAGAATCGGGGCACCGACCTCATAGGGGTAGTATTCCAGCGTTTTGACGGCACTGGCGATGCCTGGCATGGCGGCGTGGGTGGTGCCTAGCATCTGTAGCCCCACCTGACCTTCCGGGAAGGCGGTGGCACTGCGCACCAGCCAGGCGACGCCGACGGCTGAGCCAAGCTGGTCAGCGTGTTTGCGCACGAGTTCTAGCACCTTCTTTGCGCAGGGCTCGGCACTGGGCACCGTGGCACGGTATTTGTTTTTCTCCTCTTCGGTCTTGGCCTCGATGATCTTCATCGTGTTGGCGCGCACCGTGTCTTCGTATTCGCTGATGACGGCCTGGATGGCCTGGGCGGCGGCATCTGGGCTAGCGGCGGCAGTTTCTGAGAGGCAGGATGCCAGAGGGAGCAGCAGGCTGGCGACCAGCAGGCAGGGCAGGGCAGGGGAGGCGGCTTTCAGGGTCATGGGTGGTTCGGTTTTGAGAAAAAAGCTGAGCCCTGGCGGGCAGGACGGCGCTGGG
>JAIWOJ010000344.1 GCA_020216965.1 Prosthecobacter sp. | reverse complement strand
CGCCAAAGCCGATGACGGCCACCTGAAGGGTGTCCCCTGGACTTTTCTGCGCCCAGGAGGTTTTGGCGATGTAAAAGACGCCGGTGGAGGCGGCAGCTGTCTGGGTGAGGAAGCGGCGGCGGCTGGTAGTGATCATGGCCGCAGGATAACGCCGCCGAACAGGCGCGCTTTCTCAAGCTGTGTGGATCTGCGGCAGCATTCAGCAGATACCGAGCGCCTTGGCGACGACGACATCTGCCGTCGGGAGCTGAATGGCCTCTAGCGGTGGGCTGTAGATGGCCGGTGCATCCAGGCTGCAAACCCGTTGCACGGGGGCGTCCAGCTCATCAAAGATGCGCTCCTGGATCATGTAGGCGATCTGGGCACCGATGCCGCAGTAGGGCTTATTTTCCTCCACATAGACGGCGCGGTGGGTCTTGGCGACGGAGTTGAGGATGGTTTCCTCATCCAGTGGGCGGATGGAGCGGAGATCGACGACCTCGGCTTGGATGCCATGCTCTTCTTCCAGGATGCGGGCTGCCTCCAGGCAGGTGATGACGGCCTTGCCGTGGGCAATGAGGGAGATATCGCTGCCCTCGCGCTTGACGTCCGCGACGCCGAGGGGGATGAAAAGCTCGCCATTGGGCAGCTCATCATTGCTGGGCACGTCCCATTCCTCACCATAGAGCTTGGTGCTCTCCATGAACATGACGGGGTCATTGTCGCGGATGGAGGCTTTCATGAGACCCTTGGCGTCGTAGGCGTTGCTAGGGCAGACGCATTTCATGCCGGGGAAGTTGGCCATGATGTTCTCCGGCGTGTGGGAGTGGGTGGCACCGACGTTGGTGCCGCCATTGGCAGGGCCGCGGATGACGATGGGGCAGTTGATCTTGCCGCCGGACATGTAGCGGACCATGGCACCATTGTTCACGATCTGATCCCAAGCCACGGTGTAAAAGCTCCAGAACATCAGCTCCATGACCGGGCGCACGCCGAGCATGGAGGCACCGATGCCCATACCGATGAAGCCCGCTTCACTGATGGGGGTGTCCACGAGGCGCTTGTCACCCCATTTTTCCCAGAGGCCCTGGGTCACTTTGTAGGCACCATTGTATTGAGCGACTTCTTCGCCCATGACGACGACCATCGGGTCGCGGGCGATCTCTTCGTCGAGGGCTTCACGGACGGCGTCGCGGTAGGTGATTCGGCGTGGCATCGGTAGGCGTGGGGAGGGCAGAGGGCAGTCCATCGTCGGCACCGGCGTCTGAGTCAAGGGGCAGGAAGCAGGCGAGCTCAGGGGGATGGGCGCATGAATGGGGCCAGGTGGGTAGGAAAAGGCAGCCCTGGCTTCGCCCTGCGCCTTGAGAAATGTGGCAAGGAAGTTGCTTGGCAATGAATAGGCTGGGTTAAGATACCCGCCGATTTTAACCCCCTACCCCCCTCCCTATGATGCTCTACCTTAGCCGCGCCTTTGTCGAATTCGGTCCTTTTTCTGCAGAAGAACTCAGCAGCTTTCATCAGCGTGGCATCCTCAAGGAAACAGACTACGTCCGCAGTGAGGGTGCCGAAGAGTGGCTGCACATTGAGGACTGGGCAGCCAGCTTGGCCCAGCCGCCTGTGACGAAAGCGGAGCCCCCTGCCAAAAAGCCCGTGGCGAAAAAAGCCAAGACCACCGCAGAGGCACCCAAGCCCAGCAAGACCCCGGCAAAGAAGGCGAAAAAAGCGGCCTAAGGTGATCCCTTGGTCCCCCCTTCAGCCGGCGGGCAGCAGTTTCGCTGCCGCCCTGCCTGCGATCTGGAGGAGCCGCGCCTTTTCCTCGGGCGTGAACTCATAAGGTTCCATTTTGCCGATGCCGAGCGTGCCACACAGGCGCGCGCCGTCCATGACGGGCACTGCAAGGCTGCCCTGGACGTTTGTCTGCCGTGCGCCTGGTTTGGCGACCCCGCTGTTGTCTGTTTGTAAGTTGCAGAGCTCCACGGGCTCTAGCCGCTCTGCCGCACAGCCGGCGATGCCTTTGCCTACCGGGATGGACTGGATGACAGGGATGAGCTGGGGGGGGATGGCCTGGGCAGCGACCAGCTTCAGGTGCCTGTCCGCCGGGTCGAGGCGATGGAGGGTGCCTGTGGTGCAGTGAAATTCCCGGATCACTTCCTGGAGGAAAAGATCCCATTCCGATTCTGCGGCTGGGCGTGGGGTCGAGGTGTCCTGGTGCATGGCGGGGATGATTTCAGAATTGAGAGCGAAGCATGACACGGCTACTTTGCCACCGATGTTCTACGCCACGATGAAAAACCGCGCTGCCGTTCTTGGCCTTTCTTGGCTGCTGATTGCCTGCCCCTTTTTGCCCGCCCTAGGGGCACTGCGGACGACAGCGCGCACGGTGTATCATCCTGACAAGTCACGCACGGAATCCACGACCAATCCTGACACGAGAGAGCTGACAGAGATCACCTACAGCGCGGAAAATGCGGTCATTCTGAAGAAAGTCTTTTTGCTCAATGACAAGGGGGAACCGCTCCAGGGCAACATTTATGACGGTCGGGGAAACCTCGTGGCACGCTGCCAGTGTCACTACGATGAGCTGGGCCGCCGAAAGGAGGACCGGTTGCTGAATGTGAAGGGGGAGGTCTTCCAGCAGGTGCTGTATGAATATGATGCCACGGGGAAGGCACAGAAGCCCAAGGTCATCAACCTGGGGGCCCAATCCCCCACCATCAAACCTGCGCCGATCGATTTTACCAAATCTGGCGAGGGGGCTCCCGCGACTCAAGGGGGCTCGCGTTTTGACCCTGTGCCCCTGCCTGCGAGTGGCGGGACGGGTGTCAGGGATGTGGCTCCAGTGACACCTCCGGCGCAGCAGCAGCCGAAGACCAATTTTTTTAAGCGGCTGTTCCAGAAGAAGTGAGGGGGGCACCCTCGGTGGCCCTTGCCAACACCTCCTGGGCGGTGCGGAGCGCTGCATCGGGGATGCTGATGGAGAGCATGTTTTCCCGCATTTGACGTGCTAGCTTGCCGCCATCAGCCAGGAGATTGGCGACCGCAGTGCCAGTTTCTGTTGGGCTCTGGCTGCGCAAGGCACAGCCACGAGAGAGCAGGTAGTCCGCATTGCCTTCCTCCTGCCCGGGCACCACATAGTCGATCACGGCCGGGATGCGTGCGGCCATGACCTCATGCAGGATCGCCCCACCGGCCTTGCAGATGACCACGTCATGACTGCGCAGAAAGTCGGGGATGCGGCGCGTCCAGCCGATGATCTCGACGGCCTCTGGAGGCATGGAATCTGTAAAGCGGCAGAGCACATGGTGCAGGCGGGAGGCGTGCTTGCCTACGGGAAGCGTGAGCCGCACACCGCCCAGGAGGAGGGGGCGCAGTGCCTCAAGGGTAGCTGCCACATGCCTGCCAGGCGTGGAGGGTAGGTAGAGGATGGAGCGCCCAGGCATGGGCGGCGGCGGGGGTTCCGTGAACTGGAGGCTCACGGGAAAGCCCGTCACACGCACGCGGCTAGGCTTGACCCCCATGGCGGCGAGCACTTCTTGGGATTCCACATCGGCGACGCAGTAAAGATCACTCGGTGCCATCAGCCAGATTTTGTGGATGCTGGTGGAGTCTGTGACCACCGTCACCAGAGGTGGGACTGCGGCCTGCCCGCGTAAGGCATGGAGCAGGCCAGCGTAAAGAGGATAGGTGCTGACGATGACGCGTGGCTGCTGCATGACCAGCCTGCGGTGCAGCGCCTTGGTAAGCGGGCTTAACCACACATTCTGCCCCGCATCCAGGTCCATCCTTCCCAGCCATTGGTATACCATGCGCCAACTCGAGGGCAGATGGGTGATGGCCAATTGATACAGGCTTTTCAGCACACTGGAAAGCGCTGGCTG
>JAIWOJ010000343.1 GCA_020216965.1 Prosthecobacter sp. | reverse complement strand
CGCCCCCCGCGCGGATGCCTGCGGAGTGGCTGCCCCCCGCGCTGACCTGCTGCCAATCCGTCGCCGTGCCGATGCGCAGCGGCACAAAGCGGCTGCTGGTGGTGCCATCCCCAATCCGCCCGGATGTGCCCAGCCCCCAGGCCCAGAGAGAGCCGTCTGCCATCACCGCCAACGTGTGCGATCCGGTGCGCGAGCTGCTGATGCGGGTAAAACGGAAATCCCCCTGCGTGACGCGGAAGGTGCGTGTCACGGCTGCCGCTGGGAGAAACTGCGCATTGCCCGGCTGCGTCAAGCGCAGGGTCACCGCGCCCTCTTGCCCCGTCAGGCTGATGAGGCCGCCCGTCACCGTGGCCGGACCTGTGACCACCTCATACATCACCGGCAGCCCGCTGGTGCTTGTGGCACCGGGGTCAAAAGCCGCATCCGTGGCCGCGTTGGGCGTGATATTGCCGCCCAAGATGACCTGCGGGGCCACCTCATGGGTCAGCGTGATGTCATTGCCATCCCCACCATCGTAGCGCAGGCGGAAACCGTAGCGCACCCCGTCATGCACCAGCACGATCCAGCCAGGCAGGGCCAAGCCTGGGAACTGGCCTGTGACCGGCCCGGCCCCCGTGTTTTCCACCAGCGTCAGCTCCTGCCCCAGGCTGGGGGCAAAACCGAGCGTGAGGTTCAGCGTCACACCAGAGGCATCAAAACCTGGCACGGACACCAACGGCCCGCCGCCTGCCGTCAGGGTGGCGGTGATGTCATTGCCCACAGTAAAGCTGAACGACTCTGGCGGCGCGGCGTCCCAGGCCCGTTCATCCCCCGGCTGCCAAGCCAGCACCGTCACCGTCCCCGTGCCCGTGGGCACGATGCCACCATCACTGCGGACGATCGCTGGCCCGGAGAGCACGCGCACCTGGGCGGGCAGGCCACTGCTGCCCCGCAGGCGGATGGGAGACTGCCAGGCCAGATAAGATGGGCTAGGTGGCAGCATCGTCTGGCTGGTCAGCGTCGGCAAAACTGGGCTGACCGTGCTGCGGGAGCGCCCTGCGGCGAGCACACGCGGTGAGGCCGCGCCCGCCGTCCAAAAGCTGCCATCGGCGAGGATCGCAGCCAAGCCTTGCGCCCCCACGACCACATGCTGGAAGCCGCCCGCACGGCCCACCTGAGTGAAAGTGAGCCGATTGGCGGTGCTGCCATTGCCCATCTGGCCGGAGTGATTTTCACCAGAAGTCCAGACCGTGCCGTCAGAACGCAGTGCTGCGGAACTGCTGCGTGAGACGGACACCTGGGTCCAGTTTGTCGCCGTGCCTACCTGCACGGGACTGGTTCGTGACACCGTGTCGCCGAGGCCGAGTTCCCCGCTGGCGTTGAAGCCCCAGGCCCAGAGGGTGCCGTTGGTTTTGATGGCGAGCGTGTGCCCCCCACAGGCGGCAGTCTGCCAATCTGTCGCTGTGCCCATCTGTACCGGGCTGAGGCGGTTGACGGAGTCACCCAGCCCAAGCTGGCCGCTGCCATTGAAGCCGAAACCCCAGAGGGTGCCGTTCGTCTTGATGGCGATGGTATGGCTGTAGCCACAGGCGACAAAAGCCCAGTCCGTGGCCGTCCCCACCTGCACGGGACTGGTGCGGGTGGTAGTGTCCCCTAGGCCGAGCTGGCCGCTACTGTTCAGTCCCCAAGTCCATAAAGTGCCATCCGTGCGGACAGCTGCTCCGTGGTTCTGACCGCAGGCCACCTGTTTCCAGTTGGTGGCCGTGCCGATTTGCACAAAGCTATTCTGTTGGGTGCTGTTGCCATTCCCCAGGCTGGAGTTCGAATTGGCACCTGCTCCCCAGAGAGTGCCATTTTTTTTCACCGCCAGGGTGTTGTTGGCAAAAACAAAGTGGCTGCCGGCAGATACCTGAGCCCATTGGTTCTCGGTGCCAATCTGGGTGAGTACGCGCAGATCACTGGTGGAGCCATTGCCGAAGCTACCACGCCCCCCGTAACCCCAGCCCCAGAGCGTGCCGTCAGCGCGCAGGGCCATGAAGTGATCCCCGCTCCCGGAGAGAGACAGCCAGGCCGCGCTGCTGCTGGAAGTAGCCCAAGTCAATGATCGCGGGCTGAGACCAGACATGCCCTGCGTTTCCCCGGCCACCCAGACCATGCCGTCCGCCCGCAGCGCTGCGATGTGCCCTAAGCTGTAGCTGGCGCAGATGTCCACCCAGTTTGTCCCGGTGGCAAAGCGCTGGGGCCGCGTGCGGTTGGTGAGCGTGCCATCCCCGAGCTGGCCGCTGAAATTGCCGCCCCAGCACCAGAGGCTGCCATCCGTCTTGCGCGCCACGCTGGTGAAGCTGCCGCAGGAAAAGGAGACCCAATCCGTGTCCGTGGAGGCCAGCACTGGCACGTTCGAACTTGAGGTGTTCCCCGTGCCCAGTTGGCCGCTGGTACCGCTGCCCCAGGCCCAGAGCTGGCCGTTGGTTTTCTGCGCCAGCATATAGTTGAACCCACAGGCGATCGCCTGCCAGTCTGTGGCCGTGCCCACCTGCGTGGGCACGGTGCGCGTGGTGCTGTCCCCGAGGCCGAGCTGGCCGCTGCTGTTCAGCCCCCAGGCCCACAGCGTGCCGTCCGCGCGGAGAGCGGCGGTGAAGCTGCCGCCACAGGCCACGCGGGTCCAGTTCGTCGCCGTGCCCACCTGGGTCGGGGTGCTGCGTGTGGTCGTGGTGCCATCCCCCAGTTGGCTGCTGCTATTCAGCCCCCAAGTCCAAAGCGTGCCATCCGTGGCAATCGCGGCTGAGTGGGAAGTGCCCGCCGCGATCCGCGCCCAGGAACGTCCCGAGCCAATCTGCACCGGAGAGGTGCGCGCGGTGGTGGTGCCATCGCCAAGTTGGCCACTCGCATTGTTACCCCAGGCCCAGAGAGTACCATCCGACCTTCTACCTAATCCATGTGTGTTGCCCATGGCCAGATCCGTCCAGTTGCTGGCCGTGCCTACTTGGGTAGGCGTTATCCGTCCAAAGACCGTGCTGTCACCCAAATAGCCGGTGCTGTTCGCATAGCCCCAGGTCCATAGGGTGCCGTTTTCGTGGATGGCAAAGGTGGCATAGGTATTCTGCCCGCCAAACACCCGCACAAAGCGCGGCCAGGTGCCGAGGGCGAAGGTGACCAACCTTTCCGCCGCGCCATAGCCGCTGCCACCCGGCTGGGTGATGCGCACGGTCACGGCTCCATTCGCGCCCGTGGGCGTCACCTGGCCTGTGGCATCCACCGTGGCCGGACCGGCCAGGATTTCATAACTCATAGGCAGCCCGCTGGTGCTGTAGGCATTCAGATCAAAGGCACCGTCAGCCGGTTGGCGTGGCCCACCCTCCTCAACCACGATTTGCTGTCCCGGCCCTGCCGCAGGGGTGCCGGTGCCGGAGAGGGTGAGCACCAGCGGCTGATCCACCACGCTATTGCTGGCGATGCTGAGCTGCGCCGTGCGCGTGCCGGGCCCGCGTGGGGTAAAGCGCAGCACCACCGTGGTCTCCGCGCCGCCCGTCAGGCTGGCGGCAGTGGCCGTGCGGTCTAGGGTGAAATCTGCCGCGTCATCTCCGGTGATCGTGATGGCACCCAGGGTCAGCGTGCTGCTGGGGGTGACATTGCGCAGGGTCAGCGGCAAGTCCGCCGCCGTGCCGATCGTCGCTGAGCCCAGCTCCAGGGTGGAGGCAGCGTTTTCCAGCGTCTGCCCCTGAGGCGTCATCGCCACCAGCAGCGGCCCGCCATGCAGCTGCTGCACGCTAAAGGCAGCGCTCTCCCCTAGCACCATGCCCGCGCTGGCACGCAGGTAAGCGCTGGCTGCTGCCTGGCGAATGCGCACCTGGCCCGTCCAACTGCCCTGCTCCAGGGCAGGCAC
>JAIWOJ010000342.1 GCA_020216965.1 Prosthecobacter sp. | reverse complement strand
CGCTGGTTCATGCTGCCACCATGCTCAAACGGCTTTTTTTCCTACTGACTGCCAGCCACGCCTTTGCCGACTATGAGTCGGCGGCAAAGTACCTCGAATCCGTCAATGGCCACGCCATGCTGGTCTATCAGGATCATGCCCTGGTCTTTGAACGCTACATGAATGGCTACACGGCGGAAAAGCCCCACCTGCTCGCCAGTGGCACCAAGAGTTTTTCTGGCTTCATGGCCGTGGCTGCCCAGGAGGATGGCCTCTTGAGCCTGGATGAAAAAATCAGCGCCACGATTACCGAATGGAAGGATGATCCCCAGAAAAAAGACCTGACCATCCGCCAACTGCTGAGCCTCAGCAGCGGGATTGCGGGGGGGGGAGACGGGCTCCGTCCCCTCCTACAAGGCTGCCGTGGCCCAGGCCAAGGTCACTGGCCCTGCAGGGCAGCGCTTCCAATACGGCCCCATCCCGTTTCAGATCTTTGGCGAACTCATGCGCCGCAAGCTCCAGGCTAGCGGCAAGGCCAAAGATCCACTCGATTACCTTCAGCAGCGGCTTTTTACCCCGCTGGGCATGAAGTACGAAATGTGGAGGGAGGATGCCGACAAAATGCCGCACCTACCGAGCGGAGCCTATTTCACGGCGCGGGAGTGGGCAAAATTCGGCCTCTTGGTGCTCCATGGCGGCTCATGGGAAGGCAAGACCCTCGTGAAACCCGAATCACTGGCAGAATGCTTCAAGCCCGCCCCAGCCAATGCGACCTATGGCATGACCTTTTGGAAATCCCGCCCGACGGACCCCATCCCGGACCTCGTGATGGCAGCGGGAAAGGGGAAGCAAAAACTCTTCATCATCCCCTCGAAAAAGCTGCTCATCGTCCAGTTTGCCGATGCGGAGAAAAGCTATCGCGAAGAGCGCTTTCTCTGCCTAGCGCTCGACATGAAGATGGGGAGCGCCATCGCCAGCGATGCTGGCGCACTGCCAGAGCGCTGGGAGCAAAACTTTACCCTCATGGACAAAGATGGCGATGGCAGCCTGAGCCGGGAAGAAGCAGGCACACAGCGTTTTTTCCAAACAGCCGATGCTGACAAAGACGGCTACGTCACGCGGGAGGAGCTGACGGCGCTCTTGCGCCGTGTCGGCGGGCGCTAGCCCCTCAGGCCGCCCTCAGCGCAGGCCCATGAGGTTTTCACTACCGCTGGGCACCACGGGTGTCTCAGGTGGGTTCAGTAGCTCATCGATGAGCAGTTGTGCATCCTCCAAAAAAGTCTCTCCCGTGCGGCGCAGAAAGTCAGCCTCCTCTGCCCGCGCGTGCAAGATGACGAGCACACACTCCCCCCGGTGGATGGCGAGCACATGGCATGTTTCATAGCCAAACCAGAACACATTTGGCAGACGGTCGCCACCACTGCGGAAGTGATCTCGCATATCGCCGATGACCTGGAGCAGCTTTTCAGCGCGGAAGGGCTCAAAGGGCAACGCATTCACCAGCACCTGCCGCCGCCAGCCGAGCAGGAGGCCGTTCACAGCTCCACCGTGACGCAGGCGCTCAAGGGTGGAACGCAGAGAGGGGGCGATGGGGGTGCTCATGACCAGGGCTGGGGCTAGGTTTTTTAGGCAGACTGGGAGGTGATCTTGGTCAGCAGCTCATAGAGCAGAGCCTTTTTGCCAATGAGCGCCCCACCGCCTGGGTCGTTCGGGCTGGTGCCCTCCCCAAAGTAAGCATAAGCGACCGTGAGATCGTCCTCCTGGAGCAGACCAGACCAGGGCGGCTCGAGATTGAGCGCCTCACCGATCTTCGCCCCAAAATGTCGTAGCCCCTGGAAATCAGCCGCAAAGGCGTCCACCAGCACCTGCTCAGCGCTGCTTTCGACGATGCCCTCCTTGAGGGTAAAGAGGCTCAGGGGCGCGGGTTGGCCGGGTGTCATGAGCCTCTTCGTCTCAAAAAGTCAGCATGATGGCAAGATGAAAGCTCGCGAAAGAATGCAGAGACCGGATGCGCGGGGGCCCTCGCCATTGGCCCACCCTCCGCAGCAAACCCATGCCCGCAGCGCAGGAGTTTTTTCCCTCGCCAGCGCAAGCAGCAGGATTTAGATGCTGAAACCCCTGTTTTTCCCCAGTGCCATGAACGAGACCTCTCCTGCGTCCAGCCCAGGCTTCAGCGCCGCACCGTCGAGCGACCCCTTTCAATCGGCCAAGGCCAGCGCGCTCAAGGCGGCTGAAGAATTGCGCGCCGCTGCTGCCCAAAAGGCGACCGAACTGCGTGCCGCCGCAGAAACCCGTGCCCAGCACCTGAAAAGCTCTGCTGGGCAAAAAGCGGCCGAGATCAAGTCTGACCTCCAGGAGCGCACGGATGACCTCCGCGCCTTTGCTGATGAGGCCATCGGCCAGGCGCGCCAGCAATATCAGAGCCTGATGACAGAGGCAGAAAACCTAGCCCGCGAAAAGCCGCGGCAGGCTCTGCTGACGGCCTTTGGCGTCGGCGTGCTCGTTGGCCTGATCCTGCGCCGCTAAGCGGAGAGCATGGAGTGAAGAGCCTAGAGCATGGAGACAGCCGCCCCTCCGCCTCTATCTTCCCTCCTCCCCATTCTCTACGCTCTACGCTCTACGCTCTACGCTCCCCCTACCATGGACCTCGAAGCCTCCCGTCTGAAACCGCTGCTGCGTGCGCTTGCCCTTTATGCAGAGGCGCGCGGGAGGTTGTTGCAGATTGAGGCGCAGGAGGCCGGCGTGAAGTTCACCAGCATGATCGTGCTTGCGGGCATCGCTGCGGGTTGCCTGCTCTGCGGCTGGCTTTTTGCCGCCCCGGCGCTCGTCTGGCTGATCGCTCACTGGCAGGGCTGGCCATGGTGGAAAGTAGCTCTCGGCGCAGCGGGCCTGCATCTTTTTTTCGGCTTCCTGTTTCTCCTGCGTCTGCGGGTGCTTGCCCGCAGGCTTCA
The DNA here is from genome assembly GCA_020216965.1 of Prosthecobacter sp. Lineage (GTDB taxonomy): Bacteria > Verrucomicrobiota > Verrucomicrobiia > Verrucomicrobiales > Verrucomicrobiaceae > Prosthecobacter. The sequence goes on along the minus strand of JAIWOJ010000342.1, from coordinate 933 downwards.
GGTTTTTGAGGAGACCTTCAAACAATTCCAGCGCGACCGTGAATGGCTAGGCGGCAACCATCCCCCCCAAAACTAACCCCCAAGCAGCTAGCTCTGCGCGATTTAGATGAGGCGAGAGTCCTCCTCGGCGCGCATGTGCAAATGGCCTCGGAAGCCTGGCGTCCCCGCGCGCTGCTGAGAGAATCCGTGCACAGTCACCCCTGGCTCTGGACAGCCGCGGCTGCGGTGGGGGGACTTTTGATGCTGCGGCTCCTGCTGCCCAGTCGGCAGGGGAAATTTGGTCGTGACATCGACGATGCATCCGATAGAAAAAATGGATTAATCGCCCTGCTTCTCGCCCCCATGGCCGGTCTGGCCAGGCAGGCGGCGCTGAAGTACGGCTCCCAGTTTCTGCAAACCTACCTGACCCAGCATTTTTCCAAGCAAGCGGACGCCGCCAGCCCCGCCCCCGAAGATCCCCCAGCCCATGTCTGACCAAGCCGCCGCCCCTGCCGAAGACCTCGTGCCCGTTTTGGGCTCCGTGGATGACTACCTGCGTTTCTGCATGCAGTATGATGCCTCTGACCTGCACCTAGCCACCGCCTGCCAGCCCATTTGGCGGCGCTACGGACAGCTCGGCCCCATCTGGCATAACGGTGCCCTGCTCACCGCAGAAGACACACGTCGATTGGCCTACGGCTTCCTAGATGAGGGTAAAATCAAGCGCCTGGAGGAAAAGGGGGATGTGGACTTCGCCTATTCCACGGATTTTGGGCGCTTCCGCGCCTCCGTCGTGCATCAGCGCCTCGGGATCGACATCACCTTCCGCATCATCAGCACCCACGTCCGCACCATTGAGGAACTGCAACTGCCAGACACCGTGCGCACCCTCATCCGTTACCACAACGGCCTCGTGCTCGTGACCGGCCCAGTCGGCTGCGGCAAGTCCACCAC
>JAIWOJ010000341.1 GCA_020216965.1 Prosthecobacter sp. | reverse complement strand
CCTCATGCAGGGGCTGCTGCTGCTAAACTCCATCAGCGAGGTCAAAGGCTTCGTCGGCCGCGGCGTCAGCACGGATGGGAAATCACACTACCCCATGGGCTCCAATGACCAAACGCTGCCCTGGTTCCTCGGCTTGTGGCGTTACTGGAGCTCTGAGCTAGCCACATCTGAGGAAAAGCAGCGCATCACGCATCATCTCACCCAGACCGCCGAAGAAATCTCACGCCTTGGCTGGAGGATGCCTGCGGAGCCGCCCTTTGGCACCCGTGGCAGCTTCCAGGGCCATCACTTTGACGACGCCGCCCGCCTCCTTTTCACCCTGAAAATGCTACACCGTGTGACGGGCAACACAGCCTGGGAAGACAAGTACCTGCAGGAGCTAGAGAAGCGCGGTGGTGAAAAACAACTCACCAAGTTAGAAGCCTGCGCGGAGGGCATGAGCTTCTTTTACGCCAAAACCCACAACTGGACCTCCTGCACCGCCGTCGGTGCCCTGCGCGCCCTTTGGGAAATAGAGGATGATCCCGCACGCAGGGCCGCCTACGCACGCGGCCTTGTCGCCAGCGCCAGCTTAGCCGCTGAGAGCCTACCACTCGCAGCCCAGTTTGATCCCGCAGATAGCAGCACCTTTGTCATGGACTGGCGCGTCATGAATGCCGATTGGCACCCGCAGCGAAATGAAAAGGAGGCCCAAGAACTAGCCCTCTCCCAGCTCAAGCCCTTCCTCAAGCTCGCCCCACGCCGTGGGCGTGAGACCGCCTTTGTCCGCGAGCCCACCGCCGCCGCCTGGATCGTCACCCTCTCCCCCGATACCGCGCAGCTCCGTGCCCAGGCTCCAGCGGTGGAAAAAGTCATCCGCCACTACGATTACACCCGCCTCTATTACTCCCAGTTCTTCTGGGTGGAAATGGCCTGGGAGCGCCTCCGGCTCGCCTCCTAGCACGCGGAATGCAGCGCCCCTTGCACACATCTCACGGCTCATCGCGTAGGTTATCCCGCCTCGTTCCATGCCCGTGATCCGCCAACTCTCCGCCGCTGCCTTGTTGCTCCTCACACCGCCCACCCTGGCGGCTGATGAGCTAGAGTTTTACCGTGATGTCTATCCCTTCCTGAAGGGAAACTGCATCTCCTGCCACAACAAAACGACGACCAAGGCAGACCTCAACATGGAGACGCCCGAGCTCATGATCAAAGGCGGTGAATCCGGCCCCTCCCTGATCCCTGGCAAAGCCTCTGAAAGCCTCATCGTGCAGGCATCCCTGCACACCAACGACATGGAAATGCCGCCGCCCAACAACAAATCCGGCGCAGTCAACCTCACCCCTGAACAGATTGAGATCCTCAAGCGCTGGATCGACCAGGGCGCAAAGAGCACCAAGCCCGAAGAGCGCGCCGTGACCCTTCAGAGCTTTGCCGCCAGCATTGACCCCATCTACTGCCTAGCCATCTCCAAAGACGGCCGCTACGCCGCCTGTGGCCGCTCCAACCGCATCTACGTCTATGATCTAGCGACGCGGCAGCTCGTCGCCCAAGTCGGGGATGGGGCTGAGAAAAACGGTGCCGCCCACCGCGCACTGGTTCAGTCCCTGGCCTTCAGTCCTGATGGCACAAGACTGGCCAGTGGCAGCTTCCGTGAAGTCAAAATCTGGAAGCTTCAGCTCACCAAACCCACGCTGGAGACGCCTTCATCATCCTCACGCCCTGCCAGCCCTGATTGGATCCAAAAAATCTCCGCGACTAGCAAACGAACCGTGCTCACCAGCGCCATCTCAGAGGATGGCAAGCTCGTCGCCCTGGGCTATGAGGATGGCAGCGTGGGCCTGTGGGACGCCGCAGCGCTCAAGCCCATCCACGAACTGCGCGGCAGCCTCAGCAGCAGAAAAAGGCTGGCTGAACTTGAGTGGACCCTTGCCGCACAGAACCTAGAGCAGAGCTTTCAAAAGAGCGAGATCGCCCGCATTGAAGCTCAGGACAAGGCGCTCGACGTCTTGCTAGGCAAGGCCAAAGACGCCATGGCCGCCATGGCCAAAGTGCTGCCAGAAAAGCAAAAAGCCCTGCCTCCAGCCACGGAAGCAAAGGTCGCCGCTCAAAAAGCCGTCGATGAATTGTCCTCTAAGCTCAAAGACAAAAAAGATGAGGCCATCGAAAAAGAACTGAAAGCCGCACAAGATAAACTCATCACGGCAACCATGGCAGAAGTCTCCGCCCTGGCCGCCATCTCTGCCGCAGAAAGCAACATCCAAGACGCCCAGGATGACCTCCAGCGCATCACCGCCTCCAAAGCCGCCAATGCCAAAGCCATCAGCGCCGCCAATGCCTCCATTGCCACAGCCAAGGCCCTTGAGGAAAAAGCAACGGCTGAGCTCGCCGCGCTCAAGCAATCCCTGACCAAGCCAGGACCGAAGCCCATCGCGATTTCCTTTTCAAACGATAACCTGCGCGTCGCCGCCATGCTAGAAGACGGCACCCTGCGCGTGTGGGCCGCTGCCACCGGCCTACCCATCGAGGAAAGCCCAGCAAGGGCCACCACCGCTACCCTTACCGTAACCCCTGACGGAACCTTTATTGCCACCGAGACGACAAGCCAAACCGTGGGCACTCCCCCACACTGGAACTTGGAACGCAAAATCCACACCCAAGGGCTCTTTGCCGATCGCGTGAATGCCCTGCGCTTTAGCCCAGATGGCAAAACCCTAGCCACCGGCGGCGGCGAACTCTCCCGCAGTGGTGACATTCACCTTTTCGAGGTTGCTTCTGGGAAAATCACCCAAACCTGGAAGGAAAAACACAGCGACACCGTGCTCTGCCTGGATTTTTCACCCGATGGCAAAAAGCTCGCCTCTGGTGCTGCGGACAAGACCGCGCGCGTGACTGAGATCGCCTCTGGCAAGCCGCTGAACCTGCTGGAAGGCCATACCCACCACGTCACGGGCATCGCCTTCCGCTCGGATGGCCGCGTGCTCGCCACATCCGGTGCGGATGGCACCGTGGTCACCTGGGACATGCTCAGTGGTGAGCGCAAAAAGAAAATCGAAGGCTGGAGCAAGGAGGTCACCTCCCTGCAATTCATCGGTGCCACGAATCAGATCATCACCTCCGCCGGCGATAACCGGGTGCGCATTGTCACGGACGAAGGCACCGAAGTGCGCAACATCGCCGACCTGCCCGACTACATGCAGGCCGCCGTCAGCACCCCCGATGGCAGCACCCTCGTGGCTGGTGGCGAAGATAGCCAGCTACGCCTCTGGGATAGCACCGGCAAGGTCTTGGCGGCTTTTGCAGAGAAATAGCCTGAGGACAGCCAAAGTCCGCAGCCCAGAGTTGAGCATCTACCAGGATAGGTTATGCGTTCACTTGAACGCATGGAACTCTCCCGCAAGCTCGAAATCCTGGCAGACGCCGCCAAGTATGATGCCTCCTGCGCCAGTTCCGGCGCTGCCAGAAAGGATTCCCGCGATGGCAAAGGCATCGGTTCCACAGGTGGCATGGGCATCTGCCATAGCTACACCCCGGACGGACGCTGTGTCTCGCTGCTCAAAGTGCTCCTGACCAACGCCTGTCTTTACGACTGCCACTACTGCATCAACCGCCGCTCCAGCAACGTCCAACGCGCCCGCTTCACTCCAGAGGAGGTCGTCCAGCTCACGCTAGATTTTTATAAACGAAACTACATTGAGGGGCTCTTCCTCAGCAGTGGCATCGTGCGCAGTGCAGATTTTACCATGGAGCAGGTGATCGAAGTCGCCCGCCAGTTGCGTGAGGTGCATCATTTTCGTGGTTACATCCATCTCAAAACCATCCCAGAAGCCTCGCAGGAACTCATCGAAAAAGCCGGACGCTATGCTGACCGCATCAGCATCAATATCGAGCTGCCGA
>JAIWOJ010000340.1 GCA_020216965.1 Prosthecobacter sp. | reverse complement strand
ATCCAGGATCAGCACACGGCGTTTTTTCGTCAGCAGGTGAAGGGCGATCTCGCGGCTATTGTTTGCCCGGGTTTTCTCCAGGTTTGCGCGCTCACCCTGTGCCGCCACGGAGACATTGAGCAGGCGGAGAGTCTTGTCCCGCTCCGTGGCTGGGGCTGGCGGCAGCTCCTTGACCGGAAAGCTGAACTCAAAGCGCCGCTCCCCTTTGCCATCGGCGGTGAAGCTCTGCTCCCAGAGCACCTTGCCGCCACTGCTCACGCGTACCTGCGCCGGGGTGCCGCTGGGCAGGGAATCCTGCACAAAGACGCGGCCTTGGAGGTTTTCCTCAGCAAAGACGGACTCGGCAGTCATGACGTTGACCACGCTCAGATCAGGCGGGGCCACTTCCGTGCCAAACCCGACGGTAAAGACGGGCACGCTGGCCTCCTGCATCGCGGCGGCAAACTCCTCCGGGGAGCCAGGGGCATTGTGCTGCCCATCACTCAAGACGACCAAAGCCGTGCCTGGCGCGGTGGCCCCTAAGGCCTCACGCAGCGTGCTGTCCAGATTCGTGATGGGCGCATCTGCCTGCACCTGGAGAGCCGTGGGCATATCCCCCGAGGTATCCCGCCCCTGCTGGCGGTACCACCAGGCGCGCTGCGTCTGCTGCCCACGCAGCAGCACCAGCTCCACATCCTGGGTCTCTGTCAGCTTTTGGAGCAGCGGGGTGGGACCGCCCAGGAGCAGCTTTTCAGCGCGTGTCAGCCTGGGCTCAGAGGTCGTTACCGTGGTCTTGGGAGCCTGCGCAGGGTCTTGGTTTGCGGCTAGCGCGGTGAGAAAGGCAGACCTCACCTCCAGATCATCCTCTAGCTTCATGCTGGCGGAGGTATCCACGGCGAGCACCACACGGCCTAGCTGACGCTGCGTGGTCTCCCGCCGCAGCACCGGGCCTGAAAGAGCGAGCACGAGGATCAAAACAGCCAGCGTCCGGCAAGCAGCGGGCACCCAGGCCAGCGGGCCGCTCTGGAAACGCATCTCCCGCCGGTAAAGAAACCACATGGCCGCAGCCAGCCCAAAGGCCAGCGCCCAGACAGCCGGGACCGGGTAATCTCCGGCAAATCTGAGGGTCGTTTCAATCGTGGGGGTCATGGAGGAGGGGCTGACGGCGGGAATGGAAGATGAAGGGGGTGAAGTCGAAGACAAAATTTCTCAACCTCTCGCGATGCGCTGCTGGAGGAGGACTTCCAAGAACAGCAGGGCGAGCAGCGCGAGCAGAAAGGGCTGCCACAACTCACTGCCGTGACGGCGGGTGCGGTCCAGCTTTTGCCAGGCATCAAAGCCATCCACAAAGGCCGCTTGATACCTGTCAGCGATGGCCTTGACCTTCTCCGCAGGCAGTGGGGTGAGGGCAGATTCAGCAGGATCCAGATTGTAAGCCAGCAGGCGGGTTTCAGAGCCTTGGCTGAGCTTGTAGATGCCAGGGGCAGCGATGGGGCGAGATTCTAGCAGCGCTTTTCCCCCTTCAGCGCGGGCTTTCAGGGTCTCCACCTGGCCGGTGGGCCCGCGCAGGGTGTACTCACTGCCGATGCGCTCGCTGCCTAGCACCAGGCGCAGGGGCGCTCCCACCTGCTCCCAAGCGCTGAGCGTGCTCTGCGTGGCCAGATAGGTGACCAGCCGCTGGATCAGGGGCACAAAAAAGGGCTGGAGCGGCAGGTTCGTCCACTCAGCATCTGCCGTGGTGGCAGCGGCGATGACGCGACCACGCTCGACGCTTTTCTCGACCAAGAGGGGGCTGCCGCCGTCAAGCTGGAGGAGGGGGCGGGCTTGCTCATGGCCCTCAAAGGCCCACCAGCTTTGGAATTCTGCATCCTGGAGACGCCCGCCTCGAGCATCATTGAAATACAGCAAGGCAGGGTGGGTCAGGCGCTGCTGCAGGAGCCGGGCCGGGCTGGTCGCGGGCGCGCGTTGCAGGCTCTTGATGCTGGCGGGCAGCAGCCCCTCTCCCTTGCGATAAAAATCGCGGTTGTACCAGGCGATGTCGGCGTGGGGGCCAGCAAAAATGATGAGGCCCCCCCCCTCCTTCACGAATTTTTCCAGCGTCGCCATATTCCCGCGATGCCGCTCCACGTCGGCGAGGATGACGACTTCTTTGCCCCTGAGATCATCATCGCGCAGTCGGCGAGCATCCACCTTGGTGACGCGGATCAGATCCTTCAGGCTGGGGTTGGCCGCCGCTAGGTAAGGGGTGAGCGCCAGCTCAAGAAAATCCGCCGCGCCGCCCAGAGGCTGGTCGCTCGGGTCTCCATCCACCAGCAGCACGTTCAATTGATTGCGCACCTGCACGACGGAATAAAAGGCATTGTCATCCGGGAAGCTATCCCCCTCCATGCGCACGGCCAGGGAGTGGTCTCCGACAGAATCAAAGGCATGGGTGAAGGTGACCACGGAAAAGCCCTCCGCAGGCAGGCTGACGCGGGTGGTGCGCAGGCGGGCACCATCGGCCTCCAGATGCACTGCCACATCCTGCCAGGGGCGTTTGCCATGGTTTTGCACCCGCACACGCAGGCCCAGGGGCTGCTTTTCTGCCACGACGAGGGCAGACAGGTCGGCACTGGCGATGCTGAGATTCTCCGTCAGATCACTGGTCAGGCGATAAAAGGTGACCTGCGGTGAGGGCTGCTGTTTCAGCAGAGCCTCCAGCGCAGGCAGCGCCGCGCCCTCGGCAGTGCTCTGCCAGTCGCTGGCTTGGAAATCAGAGAGGATCGCCAGCTCCCGCGCGGCATGGTTAGCCTTGGCAAAGGCGGCTGCCGCCGTCTGCAGGGCATCATTTGCCCGCACGGGGCCAGACTGCATGGCGGTGTCAGAGAGCTGCTTGGGCAGTAGATCCAGGCTGGACGTGGGCTCATCCAGCAGGCGACGCGGCACACCACCGGCCAGCACGATCTGGGCATCACTCCCCTTGGGCTGAGCCTCCAGCATCCGGGCTACGTCTTGGCGCGCCTTTTCCGCAGGGGAGCCGCCTGCCGCAGGCGCGCGCATGGAAAAGGAGTCATCCAGCAGCATGACCAGGGAGGTCTTTCCCAAGCCAAAGGCGCGCAGGGCCGTGAGCACAGGCTGCGCCAGGCAGAGGGCCAGGAGGATGGGGATGGCGATGCGCACGGCCAGCAGCAGCCATTGCTCGATCTTCCACTTCCGTTTCCGCTGGCGGATGACCTCCTGCAGCAGGTGCATGGCCCCCCAGCGCACCGTCACGACCTTTCGTTTATTGAGCAAATGGATCAGCAGCGGGATGAGAAAGGCCGCAGCTCCCCAGAGGAGGATGGTGTTGAGAAAAGTCATTCGGGGGGAAAGCAGGAATTCGTCATGAGGGGCAGCGTTCTCGCGCGAAAGTCATCAAATGGGTGCCAAGGGGCGGGAAGAGGCACCTGAAGACGGGGAGGTGCTGCGAAACCAGGCCAGAAACTCCCGATTCCCATCCGTGCCCTGGATGGGAGACTCCACCAGGCCGCGCCATTGCAAACCGGGCTGGTTTTCCACAAACTGCTGCACGCGCTGGCAGGCACGCTGGTGGAGGCTGGGATCACGCACGATGCCCCCCGGCCCGATGTCCTCCCTCGTCAGCTCAAACTGCGGCTTGATCAGCACCACCGCCTGCCCCCCTGGCCGCAGTGCCGTCAGGGCACCCGGCAGCACTAGGGTGAGGGAGATGAAGGACACATCGGCCACCAAAAGATCCACCTGCTCTGGCACATCCCCCGCCTGCATGTGGCGCACGTTAATATTCTCCCGGCAGATCACGCGGGGATCACTGCGCAGCTTCCAGACCATCTGGTTCGTCCCCACATCAAAGGCATACACCTTCACCGCGCCGCGCTGCAGCAGGCAATCCGTAAAGCCC
>JAIWOJ010000339.1 GCA_020216965.1 Prosthecobacter sp. | reverse complement strand
CCAACGTCCGCCCCAGCTCCTGGTTCACTGAGGAAAGAATGCTCGACCGGCTCCAGGTAGCCAAGAAGCTCGACAGCCAATTTGCCCAGACCTACAACGTCAAAAACGTCCGCGCCTACAGCGACATGTATGATGACGCCGTCAAAATGATGAAAAGCGAAGAACTGAAGGCTTTTGATCTGGACGCTGAAGATGCGAAACTGCGCGATAAATATGGGCGCGATCGTTTCGGCCAGGGCTGCTTGCTCGCCCGGCGGCTCGTTGAGCACGGGGTGCGCTTCGTGGAAGTGACATTCGGCAATTGGGATACCCATAACGCAAACTTCACCCGTGTCCCAGAGCTCTGTGACGAATTAGACGCAGCACTCAGCACCCTCCTTCAGGACTTACAGTCCCGAGGCATGTTGCAAGAAACACTCGTCGTCCTAGCCACTGAGTTTGGGCGGACTCCGGTAGTGAACGCCAATGACGGCCGTGACCATCATGCCCCTGGCTTCAGTTGCCTACTCGCAGGAGGTGGCATCCGTGGGGGGCAGGTCTATGGAGCGACGGATGAGCGTGGTGACAAAGTGGCTGAAAACCCGGTCACCATTCCAGATTTCAATGCCACCATCGCCTACGCGCTCGGACTGCCACTAGACCAAGTGCTCTACTCCCCCACGAAGCGCCCCTTTACCGTCGCAGACAAAGGTAAACCCGTCACAGCCATCTTTGGCTAACTACCCTGCTCAATCCCCCCCCGCCTGTACTCCCGCAGGCGGGTTTATTTATGCAAAATGGGCCTAGCGCAAGCACCCAGCCCTGAGTCGGGCAGACATTCTCGTTGGCCTCAACTGCGGACCCCAGCCGGACCCCAGCTTAACGCGCCTCCATCCAAGGCACCTGGGGTTGGCCCTGAAGCTCCCGCCAATTATTGAAAGCCATCATGCCAAAAAACAGCGCGATGAATAGCGCACCCGATTGAAGGCTGAACAGGCTCAGCCCCCCCGCACAGACCAGGCTGATGACCAGAGACAGACGTAGCCTCCCCTGCCCCAGAAAAGCTCGACAAATATGCCCACCATCCAAAGGCTGAATCGGCAACAGATTCAGTAGCGCCCACCAGTAGCTCACATGGATAAAGGATCCGACAAATGAGGCCAAAAACACAGAATCCATCCGCCTCCCAGCCCACACCAATTCAAAGACAAAACCAGCAGCCAACTGCAGCGCAGGCCCCGCAGCACTGACCCAAATATCCTCCCAGCGCGATAACCAACGGCTGCCGCGCGCCACGCCCCCAAAGGCATAGAGCAAAATCCCCACCCGCCGATCCCCAAAACGCCGCATCGCGAAGGCATGCCCTAGCTCGTGGATCAGCACCGAAACAAAAGCGGCCAACATCCAGGCTGCCAGTGCCTGCATTGCCCTTGGGCTAGATGCACTGACGGCACCCCCCAGAAGCGCGATGTTCACCCAGAAAAACCAATGAACGACGATGGGAAAATCAAAAAGAGAGAATCTCAGCATCCCCCATCTTGGGACGGAAGCATCACTATCGCCAGCAGGAAACTCAGGGGATCGCCACTTCAGCCAGCAGCTGGGATGCCTGCTCTGCCCCTCCTGAGATGCGGTGTCCCATGACCGCTACTGCCACAGCTTGCACATCCTCAGGCAGCACCATCACCCGACCTTCCATCAAAGCCCAAGCGCGGGCAGCGGCCAAGAGCGCCAGCCCCCCACGCGGAGACAGCCCATGCCCTACCGCACGCGTCGCAGCGATCAAATCCTGCACATAATCCAGCAACGGCTCCGAAACATGCACCAGGCGTGCCATCTGCTGCATCTGCGCCAACTCGTGCCAGGGCAAGACAGGAGAGAGCGCCCGCAGCATCTCCCGCCTATCCTGCCCTTGTAACATCTGCCGCTCTGCCTCACGGTCTGGCACCCCGAGCGCCAGGCGCATCAAAAAGCGGTCCAACTGGGATTCAGGCAGCATAAACGTGCCAATCTGTGTCGAAGGATTTTGAGTAGCGATGACAAAAAAAGGCGATGGCAGCGCGTGAGACGTGCCATCGCAACTGACTCGCCCCTCCTCCATGGCCTCCAAAAGAGCGGACTGCGTCTTGGGTGTGGCGCGATTGATCTCGTCCGCCAACAGCACCTGGGTAAAGATTGGCCCAGGATGAAAGGAGAAGCCTCCAGCTTCACGGTCATAAATCGAAGCACCCAGAATATCTGCCGGCAGCAGATCGCTCGTGAACTGCACACGACGGAACTGAAGGCCAAGAGATTGCGCCAGCGCCTGGGAAAGCAGCGTCTTCCCCACGCCGGGCTGGTCCTCAACCAGCAAGTGACCACGGGCCAGCAGACAGCAAATCGCCAAACGGATGGCATCGTCCTTCCCTAAGAGAATCTTAGCAAGATGATCGATTAGATGGAGAATACATTCACGGGCCATTCCTGCTTCAGCAGGGAGGACAACTTCATCCTGAGGAGTAGCGGGTCGAGAGGACACCCAGAACTGTCCTTCCACAATAACCAAAGTCAATCTGGCCTCTTCATACCCGTCACCTAGACAAATAGAAAATCAGGCCGTGCAGAATGCCGAGACAACCCCTCTGCGGGTTATTGGGTAACTCGGGCATCCCAGCCCCAGCCAATTTTCAAGCAGCCCTGATGCCGCAGCTATTCCAGAGCTTTGTGGACTAGGAATTTACACGGCAGTGAACAGATGCGGTGAGGTAGTAGGCACAATCAATAAACCGCCATTTTCCTCTCTTCGAATCGACCTCGAAGACTCCCTTGCCGACCGGCTGCCAACGCTGCAACAGATGTCGCCAAGCGCGAGGGCACCAGCATGGAATCCATCATCGCCAGCAACCCTTTCACCCCAAATCACCGCCTCGCAGCGATGAAATACTAAGCAAAGTGCAAGAGCCGTGGGCGGCGGCGAGGTGTTAGTCGAGCTTGTCGGAGAATTGGCCGTGGTAGCAGGCTTCGATGAGGTCGTCCCACGGTGGTGGATTCGCGGCGTGGAAGGCGTCACGGCTTGTTCGTCGTAGCTTGAGCGAAGAAGAGGCGCGAAGCCAGTCGTCGAGGAGCTCACGCGGCAGTGAATCGGCGAGGCGGAAGGTGACGGCTTTCTCGAAGTTTTGCCCCGGCCTTAAGCTCGAATAAATTAAAATTGGCAGTTGCGACGGAAGGAGTTGGAGGCTAGTAGTCTACTAGGCATTCAATGAGCGCGTCGGCGTTCAAGCCGCGATCTATCGGGTCGCCGGATGGTAAGCAATGGCGCAAGCCAAAGTGACCCCACTCCCAAGACCCTCCATTTCAAATGGCACATCTTTCCGAGATGTGCCATTTGCTTTTATTATGTGGAGTCCGAACAAGCAATCCTTTGAAAATGTGGACACCGGCGCAGCTTTCGTCGCCTGCCGCTGGCACGAATTGTTCGACGAGTTCACTCCCGACACATTCCACCCAAAGCTTTACAGCCTCTCCAGCCTTGCTGCGGAGGCTACCATGATCGGGGAGCTGCACGAGAATCATGATGCGTGGCTCAAGCACCTCAAACATGTTCAGTCGGAACTCATCGAACGCCTGGAGCATGGGCTTGAGAGAACACTTTGCGAGCCGAGACAGCTCGGCATGCTTGAGCGGCTCAGCAAGGCGAGCTCCGCAACTGAGGTTGTCGGTATCGGACGAGTGCTGGCGCTCGAGGGTTTTCACCAAAAGCTTGAAGAAAGAGTGCGCGGCAAATTGGCGAACTACGACATCGCTACCGCTGCGAAGAAGAAAGAGGAGGCGGATGCCCTGCTCACCAGCCTTGCCACTTTTGCGTTTCGCAAGGGCTGTTCATCCGACGACACAGGCTGTATCGCCGATGTCTTGCCTTT
>JAIWOJ010000338.1 GCA_020216965.1 Prosthecobacter sp. | reverse complement strand
GCTCGGCGTGTGCTCGTTCAGACCCTTGGCCTTCTCCGGCGAAAGCCCCGCGACCGCAGTGAAGGTCGGATGCGCAGGATCGAGCTGCTTCACGATCTGCGCGAGCACTTCGAGCTGCTTCCAATAGGCCGCGTTGTTGCCATCGCCCTCCGCTTCATTGCCGAGGCCCCAAAACAGTAGCGCGGGATGATCGCGATGCTGCACGACCTCGTTCACGACGCGAGCGATCTGCTTCGCGCAGTGTTTCGTGTTCGCATACGAGAACCAATTGCACTCCGGCTCCAGCCAGATGCCCGCGCACACGGTCAGGCCGCGCTTGCTCGCGTCATCGAGGATCGGCGCGAGGCCGTTCGTGGTCCACGTGCGGATGCTGTTGCCGCCGGAGGCCATGAGTTCATCGAGATGCTTCTCGCCACCCGCACCTTTGACAAAGTAAGGCTCGCCACCACGCGTGATGCCCTTCCCGGGCACGATCTTCACCGGAACCGGCTCGGCGAGGGCCTGCGCGGCGATGCATGGGATGGCGAAAAGACAAAGCAGAGGGCGGATCATGCCCGCCATCATTCGCGGCTTGTCCTTCATGCGCAAAAAGAAATGCCAAAGCACCGTCGTGGCATGGCATCAGCCCATTGTGCGGCTTTTGCCCGGCTCTGCGGCCATTCTGCACAAGACGGTGCCGGTAGAGCGCTTTAGCATCTCCATCTTGTGAAACGCTACCTTCCCCTGCTCATCTCCGCGACCGCCTGCCTGCTCGCCTCCAGCGCCAGAGCGGCTGCATCCACGCCAACGCCTCCAGACTTCACCAAAGGCGACCAACCCGGCGAGGCGCATGACTGGACGCTTGGCCCTACGGGTGCTCGCGGCTGGATTTTCACGGCGAATGGCCATTCTCGAGATGCGCGGCAGATTCTTGTCACGGAGGTCGCGAGCGGTTCACCTGCGGACAAGCAGCTCGCCGTCGGTGATGTCATCTTAGGCGTGAATGAGACTAACTTCGCCGAGGATGCCCGCATCACCTTCGCGAAGGCCATCGCGGCCGCGGAGGCGAAAGATGGCGCTTTGAAGCTGCTACGCTGGCGTGCTGGCAAAACGCAGCTTGTGGAGATCAAGCTATCCGTGCTCGGCATCCCCAGCGCTACCTCGCCTTACGATTGCACGAAGTCCAAGCGCATCCTCGAACTCGGCTGCGAATCTTTGGCGAAACGCATGGGCAATGAGGCGGCTTACAGGCGCGGTCTTGATGGCATCCCGCGCGCGATGAATGCCCTCGCCCTGCTCGCCAGTGGCAACAAAGACTACCTCCCGCTCGTGAAACGCGAGGCGCAGTGGGCGGCAGATTTCAAAACGGACGGCTACTTGTCCTGGTATTATGGTTTCATGATGATGCTGGTCTCAGAATACATCATGAGCACCGGAGACACGTCTTTGATGCCCGGTTTGGAACGGCTGGCGCTGGAAACTGCACGCGGACAGAGCGCGGTGGGCACCTGGGGGCATCGCTTTTCGCCAAACCGCTACAACTTGCTGGGCTACGGCGCGATGAACGCGCCCGGCATCCCACTCACCATCGGCATGGTGCTCGCCCGCGAAGCTGGAGTGAAGCACGCGGACCTGGACAAAGCCATCGCCAAGGCCGCCGGATTCCTGCGCTGGTATGTCCACAAGGGTGCCGTGCCCTATGGCGACCATCAGCCCTTCTTTGCGCATGAGGACAATGGCAAGTGCGCTGCCGCCGCCGTGCTCTTTGACCTGCTTGGCGATCGCGAGGCAGCGGAATTTTTTGCCAAGATGTCAGCCGCTGCCTACAGCGAGCGCGAGCGCGGCCACACGGGTAACTACTTCAACATGCTCTGGGCGCTCTCCGGCGTCGCCCGCTGCGGCCCGCTCACTACCGGCGCGTATTTGAAAGAGCACGGCTGGTATTATGATCTCGCACGCGGCTGGGACACACGTTTCATTTATCAAGGCTCGCCCGTGGGCGAGGAGGAGCACGGCGCTTACAAAAACTGGGACAGTAGCGGCAGTTACCTGCTCGGTTTTGCCCTGCCGCTGAAAAGCCTGCGTCTTACCGGCAAGAAAGGTTTCACGGTGCCACCGCTAGATGCCACTCAAACGGCAGAGATCATCGCCGCCGGGCGCGACTTTGCCTACAAGGGCGATGATAACCTTTATGAGAAACGCCCCACGCCCCAGCTCCTCGCCGGGCTCGCGAGCTGGTCGCCCTTTGTGCGCGGTCGTTCTGCAGCGGCACTCGGCAAACGCGAAGGCGATTTCGTTCCTTCATTGCTCAAAATGCTCGCAGGCAAAGAACGCGATGCACGCTATGGTGCCATTGAGGCACTCGGTGCTCTCGGCCCGCGTGCGGATGCCGCCGCGCCGCAGTTGCGCGCTTGTTTGGCCGAGACCGATCCCTGGGTGCAAAGCCTCGCCGCCGAAGCCATCCCCAATTTGAGTCCTCCCGTGCGCAAAGCCTGCGTGAGCGATCTGCTCGCCATGACGCTGCGCGACAATACCGCTGACCCGCGCCACATGGCACAGCGTGCGGCTGCGGTCGCCTTGTTCGCGCCTTTTCCCGGCAAGAGAACACCTCGCAGCATCCTCGCCGAATCATTGGATGGCGTCGATCGCACGCTGCTTTATCCTGCCATCGAATCGTTGCTGCAAAACGAAGACCCCATCGTGCGCGGTTCGCTGGCCAAATCGTATCAAAAACTCAGCGATGAAGACCTCGTCCGCCTGCTGCCCGCCATCGTGAAAGCCATCGAAAAGCCCGCGCCCAGCAATGAAATGTTCGCCGATGGCGTGCGCCTCGCCGGCCTCGACCTGCTCTCCCGCCTGCACATTCGCGAAGGCATGGCTCTGACCTTGCAAGTCATCGAGCCGCAACGCTGGGGCGAAAGGAACCGCAGCAAAGCCTGCCTCGACTACCTGAAACGCTACGGCAAGCACACCCAGGCCATCCTCCCCCAACTCGCCGACATCCGCGCCCAACTCGTCGCCGCCAACAAATCGAAGCAGCACCTCGCCGAGTTCGACGAGCAAGTCGCCGCCCTCTCCGCGAGCACGGAAACGCCGACGCTCGTGAACCTCAATGATTTCAAATGAGGATTGGCAGCAGAATGGCTGGCAACAGAATAATACCTCAAATCAGAGTCTTCCATTCTGCTGCCAACCATTCTGTTGCCAATTTCATCCACCACGATGCCCATTCATCCCTCTCTCCAACTCACGTCCATCTCCGACGCGGACTTTGCGGTTATCGACGAGGCCGTGATGGATTGTGCTTATGCTGCTCACAACAAGTTTGGCACCTTGTTCAACGAGCGCGTGTATGAAAACGAAGTGGCCGCCCGGCTTCGGGCCTTGGGGTTTGAAGTGCATACCCAAGTTCCTGTTCGGGTGGAGCACGGCAGTTTTCAAAAAACTTATTTTCTCGACCTCACCGTCAACCAGATGCTCTACGAGTTGAAAGTCGCTGCTTCGCTCATCCAGGAGCATGCCGCACAGGCTCTGCACTACGCCATCATGCAGGACATACGCCTCGTGAAGCTCCTCAACTTCGGCGAATCCAGAGTGCGCGGAAAGCTGCTCCAAAACGCGCTTCAAGGCCAAGACCGGACAAATCCCACTCTGCGAAAGAGCGGAATGAAGCTTCTCACTCCTAACTGCGAAAGGCTGGTCGCCCACCTGCGAGAGCTGCTGCATGACTGGGGCACGCATCTCAGACCCGGCCTGTGCATTGAGGCGCTCGTGCATCATTTTGGTGGCGAGGCTCACTGTGTGAAACGGGAGGAGCTCGTGGACGGACCGATCGTCCTCGGAACGCACCCCGTCCAGCTCCTCAACGAACACCACGCCTTCACCGTCACCTCGCTCCACCGCGATCA
>JAIWOJ010000337.1 GCA_020216965.1 Prosthecobacter sp. | reverse complement strand
AGGCCAGTTGCCATCCGATGGCGCTAGGTTCCCAGCCAGGGACGCTGAACCTGTATGACAGCGAGGGCTCCACAGAGGGGGGGATCCGTGCCTCTTTGAGCCCTGAGTCCCTGAGGCTGACGACGAACAAGCCATTGGTGTCCGTGCCGGTGGAGGTGTCCACGATGGACCTGTTCTTGGCGGCGCAGGGCATTGAGCGGGTGGACTTTCTGAAGATCGATACGGAGGGCTTTGAGATGGATGTGCTGAACGGCGGAGCTCAGGCCCTGGCGGCGGGGCGCATCGGGGTGATCCAGTTTGAGTTCAACGCGCTGCATATCGGCCGACGGCAGTTTCTGCTGGATTTCATGGAGAGGCTGCCCGGCCACCGGCTTTATCGGCTGCTCAGGGACGGCATGGTGGCGCTAGACAAGCTGAAGCCTTATGAGCGGGAGATTTTTGCTTTTCAGAACATTGTTGCCATCCCCAGGGATGTTGCGCCTGAGAAGGCGTGATTCCTGAACTTGCCGACAGGATGTCGGCGCTCCCTTTGCGCCTGAGAAGGCGTGATTCCTGAACATGCCGGCAGGATGCCGACGCTCCCTTTGCGCCTGAGATGGCGTGATTCCTGAACTTGCAGGCAGGATGCCGGCGCTCCCTTCCCGGCGCTCCCTTTGATGATCCCTTGTCAGCGTTTCCTTCCTCCATCCCATGCCTGAACACGATCCCTCCACGCCCGGTTTTCACAGCCACCGTAGCCCGGTGCTGATGGTCAAATTTGCCCTGGACCGGTTGCGCGCCGCCTTGGCACGCAAGCCCTGGCCCACCCGAGGCAGCTTTCTACACCTGTTCCCCAAAAACTCCGTGGGCGCGGAGTTGGGGGTGTTCTGCGGGGAGTTTTCCCAACACATCCTAGACACCGTGAGACCGAGCCACCTTTATTTGGTCGATCCCTGGTGGCGCGAGTTTGGCGAAGTCTATCCTGACTGGGGTGCCTACACCCGCCACGGCAAGCTGCCCACCCGCGAGGCGCACGGGATGGTGGAGGCGATCACCCGCCCCTACACGAGGGGGAAGGTGGAGATTCATGTGGATTACAGCATTCCGTTTCTGGAGTCGCTACCCGACGCGCATCTAGACTGGGTGTACCTAGACACCACGCACACTTATGATGACACGCTGAAGGAGCTGGAGGTGCTGCGGCGAAAGGTGAAGCCGGATGGCATCATCGCCGGGCATGACTGGCACCCGGATCCCACGCACTGGCATCATGGCGTGTACCGGGCAGTGAATGATTTCCTAAAGGCAAATCCGACCTACGAAGTGATCCATACGGATGCCAGGAAAAACTGGTGCCTGCGGCAAAAAGCAGCCTGAGCGCCGAAGCGCGCCGGGGACAGCCTAAGCTGACTGCCTGCAACCTACGCGCCTTGGCAGGCGCGCCTACAGATCATCACGGGCAAAACATCATGCGCATCTCCGTCGTCATCCCTGCCTACAACCGGGAAAACCTCATCCTGCCGACGCTGGAAAGCGTGCGCCAACAGAGCCTACCCGCGGTGGAGGTGCTGGTGGTGGATGACTGCTCCAAAGACGGCACCATGCAGGTCATGGAAGAGTATGCGGCAGGGCACCCGGATTTCCCCCTGCGCCTGATCCGCCAGGAGCGAAACCAGGGCGTGAGCGCCGCGCGCAACCGTGGCATCCGCGAGGCGAGTGGCGAGTGGATCGCCTTTCTGGATTCCGATGATATGTGGGAGAGCGATCACCTGGCAGGTCTCGCCAGCCAGGCGCAGGCCAGCGGGGCAGAGGTGGTTTTTTCGCGTGTGCGCGGCTTTTCTGATACGGAGCCTGACGCTGCCAGCAAGACCTGGACGTCCCGCTTTCAAAACACCCAAGAGGTGCTGGCAGAGATGGTGGCAGCCTGCCACATCCTGCCCTCAGCAGCTATGGTGCGGCGGGAGACGCTGCTCGCGCACGGGTGTTTTGATGAAACCCCCGCCATTCAGCACGCGGAGGACTGGGATCTCTGGCTGCGCATGATCGCGGCGGAGACTCCATTTGCTCTGACGGACCAATTTACCTGCCTCTACCGCCAGCATGAGGGCTCTGCCTGCCGGGATAAATCCCGCCTCTACCGCGCTATCGTGCATTGTCTGAAAAAAAATCAGGGCAGCCGTGCAGGCAGTGCCAAAGCCTGGCGCACCGCCCTGGGGTATTATGAGGCTAAACTCGGGCGGGCCCTGTTTGCCGCCGGGCAGCCAGGGGCCGCGAGCCTCCTTTTCAGCGCTTGGCGGCGCGAGGTATCCGCATGGCCGCGGCTCGTGGCTGCCTGCTTGTGCGTCGTCTCAGCCGTGCTGCCCTTTCTGCGCCCGCTGGCGCGGCGCTTCAACCAGCGCTTTTTGTGACACGTCGCGCGGTTGCCACGCTAGAGACGCCAGAGATCATGAGCGGCCACAGCTCTCCACGCATCCTCTTTGTCAGTGCCAATCATAGCGGCGGCGGGAGTGAGGAACTCTGGGTGCAGGCCGTTGGCAGACTGGCCGAACGGGGCGCTCAGGTGCTGGCTGCCACCACATGGAGCGCGCGCGCCGCAGGCAGGCTAAAGCAGCTCCAGCAGGCTCAGGTTCCCCACGCCTCCTTGGCGGAATCCCTGCCCCGCCGCCTCCTTGCGCGACTGAGGCCAGAGGTGCGCCCAGGGTGCCCGCCCCTGCGTCGGCTCTTGCGCTCCTGGAAGCCCACGCTGGTGTTTTTCAATTCCGGCACTCTCCTGGATGGCCTGCCACAATTGGAGGAAATCGCTGCCTCCGGCGTGCCCTATCTGACGCTGACCCACCTGGTCTCCACCGACAATTGGCCGGATGACACCACGGCAGCCGCCCTGGTGCGCCTTTTCTCAGGGGCTAGGCGGGCAGGGTTCGTCTCCCAGCACAATCTAGCGCTTTTTCAGACACAAACCGCCGCCAAGCTGACAAACAGCCACCTCTGGCGCAATCCCTACCTGGTCAGCCACGACCGCCAACCTACCTGGCCCGAAGGCGACACCCTAAGACTGGCCTTTCCCGCCCGGATTCACCCCAGGACAAAAGGGCACGACCTGCTCATTGAGGTCATGTCCCAGGAGAAATGGCGCTCCAGAGCCATCCAGGTCTCCATTTATGGCAGAGGGCCGTGGGAAAACAGCCTCACCCGCCTGATCCAGCAGCGCGGTCTAGACGCCACCGTGCAGTATCGCGGCCACAGCCAGGACATCCAGGCCCTATGGGATGAGCACCACGCCCTGCTGCTACCCTCCCGCCACGAAGGGCTGCCCATCTGCGTCGTGGAGGCCATGATGGCGGCTCGGCCCTGCATCGTGAACCCCGCCGGAGGCTCCGCCGAGCTGCTAGAGGACGGCGTCACCGGCTTCATTTCCCGCGAATGCTCAGCCCCCGCCCTGGACGAGGCTCTAGAACGAGCCTGGCAGCACCGCGCCAAATGGCAGCAGATCGGCATAGCCGCCGCCGAAAGCGTACGCCAGACCATCCCCGCAGACCCGGCCGACGTGCTTGCCCGTGAGCTACTCGGGTAGGGCGCGTTGTCCCCAACGCGCCGCCAGCCAAGGTAGGGCGCGTTGTCCCAACGCGCCGCCTCCCGCAGGCCGAATCGCCCGCATCTTCCCTCCTCCGCCCGGCAGGCTGAGCACAGCCCGCCCTACCTCGCCCCTCGCTCCATGTCCCCTCCCCTGGTCAGCGTCATCATGCCCGCCTACCAGGCGCAGGCTACCCTGCCGCAGGCCATCGATTCCCTACTTGCCCAAACCTACCCGCACTGGGAATTGCTCCTGGTCGTGGACCGCAACAGTCGGGATCAAACCCAAGCCATCGCCGAAAACTACGCGGCCAGGGAACCTCGCATCCGCTTGATCAAAGACCTGCCCCAGGGCGGCTGCGCTTA
>JAIWOJ010000336.1 GCA_020216965.1 Prosthecobacter sp. | reverse complement strand
ACTCCGCAGCCCCGTCGTCTCCCCGCCTAGTGCATGCAACGCCATTGCACCGATCGACACCCCGGTGCATTGGCCGAGAAAATAGCGCCGCGTGGTGGCGAGTGCGGATTCGTGGAAAAGATGCCCTGACATACTGCGCCAAACATAACGCGCCTCCTGCCCCCTGTGCTACAGCGCGCCTGAAAACGCCATGGGCACGCCAGTTTCATGCAGGGGAGGCAAAACAGACGGCACGTCTCTGAGACGAGTTGCACACGGCATGGCCAGCGCTCCATTGCTGCCATGTCCACCAAACCTGACCCCACCAGCCTGCCATGCAGCCCCTTGGATGAAACCGCAGGGCTCAAATACTTCCCGCGTCTCACGGGCAAAATTCGCCTTTTCGCTGCCGGGAAGCTCTGGGAGGAACTCCATGCAAACTTAGGCCAGGGCCTCGATGCCGCCTGTGCCGCCTTTCTCCAGGTCGATTACCACGAACTGCAAGCCCAAGTGCTAGGCGGCGCAGATGATGAGACCCTGCTCCGGTGGTGCGAAACCAAAGGCCGACCTCTCTGTGACCTCACCAAGCGCATCTGGAACCACTACGTCGCCAAACTTGGCTGGAACGATCTCATCTCTGACACCCTAGCCCGGCGGAAAGCAGAAAGCGGCCTCGCCGACCGCGATGACATTCAGACCATCGCTCACTACATCGACGTGGATGAAGGCAGGCTTCCTTAAATCGGCGGGCGTTCTCTTCAAACCTGGCTGGGTAGCAGCCTAGCCAGTTCAAGCGGTAGAGGTGACTCAAAGCACAAAATGCGCTCATCTTCTGGATGACGAATGCGCAGACTCGCCGCATGAAGGGCTAGCCTACGGGCCGGATTCGATTTTGCCCCGTAACGCGCATCCCCTACGACGGGGCAGCCGATTTCTGCGAGCTGGATGCGAATCTGATGACGGCGCCCTGTTTCTAGGCGCAGCTCTAGCAGACTGCGGCCCAGACCCTGCCGCAGCACCCGATAGTGGGTGATGGCCTCCCGCGCCCCTGGGCCTGCCCCTTGGCGAATGAAAACGCGGTGTGGCTGGCTTTCATCCACATGATGCCGCAGCGTGCCAGAGCTAGCCGCAGGCGCTCCCTCCACAACAGCCAAGTAGGTTTTCTCAAACCCACCCCATGCTTTCTGAAGCGCTTCCTTCGCCTCAGCCGTCTTGGCAAAAAGCAGCACGCCCGAGGTCTCACGGTCCAAACGATGCACGATCCATACCCGCGCCCTGCCGCTGTGCGCGGCATCTCGCAGATAAGTCATCATGCAAGAGTAGGCCGTGCGCTCTTTTTCACTTTCAGTGGCGATGGTGAGCAGGCCCGCAGGTTTATGAATCACCAGCAGTTGGTCATCTTCATGCAGAATGCTCACCCCCTCAGGCAGCTCTTTCGCTGGCGGTGGGGGCGCTTTCCCAGGCTGGATGCACACTTTGTCACCAGCCTTCAAGTGATGGTCATGGCGCATGATCACTGCATCATTCACCCGCACAGCCCCAAACTTCAGCCACTGCCGCACACGGGTCCGTTTTACCACAGGCCAGCCCTCAAAAAGAAAAGCAAGCAATGGCTGGGGTGCTGTGACGATGCGGGCGGGGATCATGGATAGAAACCAAAGGAACCCATCTATCCGCTAGAGCCCCTGGTAAAGCAATGGCTCTGCTACGACGAACCGAGAAGACCGCAGCAGAGGCTGCTGAATGAAAAGTCAGTTCGTTTTGGGAAGAGGCACCTGCGTGGGATGCATGAGGTAGGCGATGAGGTCGCGGATTTGCTCTGGCTGGAGGGCGAGCAGCAGGCCCTCGGGCATCATGGACATGGGTGAGACTTCCTGCTTGGCGATCTCGGCACGGTCGAGCGTTTGGGTGTCGGTGAGGGTGCGCAGGGTCACGGTGCGTTCGTTTTGGCCGGAAACGACGCCGGTGAGGATGCGGCCATCCTTCATGGTAATGAGGCTCATGCGGTAGTCGGCGCTGACGACGCCGCTGGGGTCGGCGATGTTTTCGAGCAGGTAGTCGAGGTTTGCACGGCCGCTGCCGGTGAGGTCGGGGCCGATTTTGCCGCCCTGGCCATACATGACGTGGCAGGCACTGCACACCGCTGTATAAAGCACGCGGCCCTGGCTGAGGTCCGCTTTGGCGAGCGCTTCGGGCGTGAGGTTCGCCTTCAGTTTTTCAATAAGCTGCTTTTTGTCGGCGGCGGATTCGCGCAGTTCGCCCCAGACTTCGGTGAGTTGCTTGGAGAGGGCGTCATCGCGGAAAGCATGAATCTGGCGGGCGTGAAAGGCGGTGATGTCACTGCGCGCAATTTTGCCAGGGCCGTCGCCGACGTTCGCGACCAGCGCAGCGGCCCACGCGGGGCGGGAGACAAGCGTGTCGAGCACGGCGGGGCGCTCGGCGGGGTAAAACTTGCGGTAGCTTTTGGCAAGGCGGCTGCCGATGGCCGGATCGTCAAAGAGGACGAGGCCGCGCACGGCAGTCATGTTGAGCGTGCGGGTGTCGAGGAGTTGCTCGCAAATGGTGCGCAGGTCCGGCGGGCGGGCTTCGATGAGGGTGCGCAGTGCGGCCTCGCGGGCGGGCAGGTCGGCCTTGTCGTCGAGCGCGATGGCCTTCACGTCATCGAGCGCGCGGCCATCGCCGAAGAGAACGCTGATCTCGCGCACCCGCGGTGACTTGGACGCAGCGGCAACCGTGTCCCAGTTCGTCGGCTTTGGCACTTTGCGCAGACCCTTGAACGCCTCGCTCATGCCTTCGAGCACTTCGTCGGAATGGTTCACGGCCAGCAGCGCGTCGAGCGCGGCAGGTTGCATGGCAAGGCTGCGGGCCAGCCAGCGCGTCACCTGCGGCCAGGTGCAATCTTTCGCGAGCTGCACGAGCGCGGCGGGGTCGTGCTTTGCCAGCGGCGAGACGCCATACCAGACGAGGTAAGGCAAGAATGGATCGTGTGCGTCGTCCTTGTGCGAGAGCAGGGCGGCGGCCAGCGCGGGACGCTGGGCGAGCGGCAGACGTTGCAGCACGCTGGCGAGATTCAACCGCACGAATGCGGACTTTTCCTCCGCCGCCATCTTCGCGGGATCAAAGGCGAGCACGGGATACTGCACGCCGGGCTGAGGGCCGATGATGGTATCGAGCGGTGAAAACTGCACGAGTTCGCGAATGGCGAGCGCGCGCTGATGCTCATCACCGCTGAGGTCCGCCTCTGGCCACGGCTTACGCCATGCGAAGGGCTTCTCCGGTTTCGTTGCCTCGCCGTAGCTGATGCGGAAGATGCGCCCGCTGGTGCGATGCACGCCGGTGTGCTCGTGGCACTCGCCCGTATCGCTCCAGTCGAGGATGAAGCCGCTGCCATCGGGGCCGGTGCTGATTTCGATGCCGCGAAACCACGGGTCATCGCTCAGGAACACATCGGGCTCATGCCTGCCGACGTAGCCGCTGCCATTGCGCTCCAGCCGCTCCACGTTGGCGCGGCGACCGTGCATGTTCAGCGTGAAAAGTTTGCCGCGATACACCTGCGGCCATTGGTCGGCCTGATAAATCATCATGCCGATGTGCGCATGGCCGCCGCCGAGGCTGTTGGCGTTGCCATCGCGACTCGCCTGCCAGCCGCCACTGGTGTCGAAGTGAAAATGGTCGGCGATGGTGTCCATGCGCTCATAGACGAAGGGGTTGGGGTCGGTGCCGAAGCTCTCCTTGAAATGCGCGCCGGGCATGACGTGCCAGAGGTGGCCGTTCACCGTATTGATGAAAAACAGCTCGCCGTTTTCATCCCAATCGTGCCCCCACGGGTTCGTGGTGCCATGCACGAGCACCTCAAAGATTTTTCGCTCGGGATGATAGCGCCAGATGCCGCCCTCGATGGCGATGCGCCGCTCGTCCGGTGTGCCCGGCGCACCCACACGACCCG
>JAIWOJ010000335.1 GCA_020216965.1 Prosthecobacter sp. | reverse complement strand
CCTTGGCGAGGTCGTATCCAAGGCGGGGATACCGCAGTTCCGCTGCGCCGAGACGGAGAAAAACCCGCACGTCACCTTCTTCTTCAACAACTACAACAAGGAACCCTTCCCGCTCGAGGACCGCGCCTGCCCGGCGAGCCCGAAGGTGCCGACCTACGATCTCCAGCCCGAGATGAACGCCGCCGAGGTCACCCGCCTGAGCAAGGAGGCGATCCTCTCCGGCAAATACGGCCTGATCGTGGTCAACTACGCCAACCCCGACATGGTCGGCCACACCGGCGTCGTCGAAGCCGGCATCCATGCCTGCGAGACCATCGATCTCGGCGTGCGCCTCATCGTCGAAAAAGTGCTCCAGCTTGGCGGCAAACTCTTCATCACCGCCGACCACGGCAACTGCGAGCAAATGCGCAACCCAGACGGCACCCCCCACACCGCCCACACCACCAACCTCGTCCACGGCATCTACGTCGCCGCTGATGCGGATGAATACACCGTCCGCAACGGCATCCTCGCCGACATCGCCCCCACCCTGCTCGACATGCTCGGCGTAAAACAACCCCCAGAGATGACCGGAAAGAGCCTGCTGGTCAGGAAGTGACTTTCTTAGTAGCCTTCTCAGCCTGTCATCCTACTCTGGATGCATGCCTCGCCTCGAAGACCTCACTGCTGGAACCTCGGTTCAAGGCATTCTTCCAGATGCCTTGGTCACGGTGGTGCAAACGCAATGGTTTGGCTCTGAGGCGCTTGAGCTGACTTACAAAGATTCGGCGGGCCGTGTCGCCAATCAGCTCCTGTATCGGCATGACGAGCCACGGCTTACCATCGCCCAGGCGGGTCGCCCCTGGAGCTTCGATGGCGATGGCGCGATGTTCCGCCTAGTCTCCGAGGCGCAGCGCATCCGGCTGGCTCACCTGTTTGACCCGGTGCTCGCGGTGCATTCTTCGGTCGTGGAGCCATTGCCGCACCAGATCACGGCGGTCTATGAAGCCATGCTGCCACGGCAGCCGCTGCGCTTCCTGCTGGCGGATGACCCCGGCGCGGGAAAAACCATCATGGCAGGCCTGCTCATCAAGGAACTCATCGCCCGTGGCGATCTCCAGCGTTGTTTGATCGTCTGCCCGGGCAGTTTGGCGGAACAGTGGCAGGACGAGCTTTACCGCCGCTTTCACCTGCCGTTTGAAATCCTGACCAATGACAAGCTAGAGGCTGCTCGCACCGGCAACTGGTTCCTCGAAAACCATCTCGTCATCGCACGGCTCGACAAGCTCAGCCGCAATGAGGACGTGCAGGCCAAGCTCTCCGCGCCTGATGCCCGGTGGGACCTGATCGTCTGCGACGAGGCGCACAAGATGTCCGCCACATTTTTTGGCGGCGAGGTCAAATACACGAAGCGCCACCGCCTCGGGCAGCTTCTCTCCACGCTCACGCGTCATTTCCTGCTGATGACGGCCACGCCGCACAACGGCAAGGAGGAGGACTTTCAGCTCTTTATGTCGCTCCTGGATGGCGACCGCTTCGAAGGCAAGTTCCGCGACGGCGTCCACGCCCAGGACGTTTCCGACCTCATGCGCCGCATGGTGAAGGAAAAGCTGCTCAAATTCGATGCCACGCCCTTGTTCCCCGAGCGCCGGGCCTACACGGTGCCTTACAAGCTCTCCCGATTGGAAAACAAACTCTACCAGGAGGTTACCGACTACGTCCGCACCGAGTTCAACCGCGCTGAGAGCCTCCAAAATGGCAAACGCGCAGGTACGGTCGGTTTTGCGCTCACCATTCTGCAGCGCCGACTCGCTTCGTCGCCGGAGGCCATTTACCAGTCCCTTCGCCGCCGGAGGGAGCGCATGGAATCTCGCCTGCGGGAACTCGAACTTCTCCAGCGAGGCCGCGAGGTTTCGACTCGCGACCTCGAAGCCGGTCCCACGTTGGATGAGGAGGACATCAACGACCTCGACGATGCCCCGGACAGTGAAATCGAGGACACCGAGGAGCAGGTGCTGGATCAAGCCACCGCCGCCAGCACCATCTTGGAGTTTCGGGCGGAGATCGAAATCTTGAAGCACCTCGAGGATCTCGCCCAGCAGGTGCGCCGTAGCGGCGAGGATCGCAAGTGGTCGGAGTTGTCGAACCTTCTCGCTGAAATCTTCACGCCGGCTGCTTTGGCTAACCGGGTCGCTGAAGATGCGCCTGTTTTTGGAGACAAACCCAGCGACAAATCCCCGCGCCAGAAGCTCGTGCTCTTCACCGAGCACCGCGACACGCTGAACTACCTCGCCGAGCGCATTAGCACGCTGTTGGGCAGTCGCCAGGCCGTCGTCGCCATCCACGGCGGCGTGGGACGCGAGGAGCGGCTGAAGGTGCAGGAAGCCTTCCGCCATGATCCCGAAGTGAAGGTGCTCATTGCCACGGATGCCGCCGGCGAGGGCATCAACCTCCAGCGGGCGCACCTGATGGTGAACTATGACCTGCCCTGGAACCCGAACCGCCTGGAGCAGCGCTTTGGCCGCATCCACCGCATCGGTCAGACCGAGGTCTGCCACCTGTGGAATCTCGTCGCCGATGAAACCCGTGAGGGCGAGGTCTATCGCACCTTGCTCGACAAGCTGGAAGAGGCCCGTAAAGCGCTGGGCGGACAGGTTTTTGACGTCCTAGGCCGGGTCATGTTTGAGGGCAGGCCGCTGCGGGAACTCATGATTGAGGCCGTGCGCTACGGGGAGCAGCCCGATGTGCGCTCCCGCCTGCACCATGTCGTCAGCGGGGCCTTTGACCGGACCAAACTCCAGGACTTGGTCGAGGAACGCGCCCTCGCCCATGATGCCATGGACGCCAGCAAGGTCTATCGTATCCGCGAGGACATGGAGCGCGCTGATGCCCGTCGGCTGCAGCCTTACTACATTGAGTCCTTTTTCCTGGAGGCTTTTCGCCTCCTCGGCGGCACCGCACGCCAGCGCGAGACTCGCCGCTATGAGGTCACGCATGTGCCCTCCACCATTCGGAATCGTGACCGCCTGATCGGCCTGGGTGATCCGGTGCTCACTCGCTACGAGCGGATTACCTTTGAAAAAAACCTCATCCAGCCCCAGGGACAGCCTCTCGCCGCATTTATCTGCCCAGGTCATCCACTGCTGGACGCCACCCTCGACCTCGTGCTGGAACGTCACCGTGACCTGCTGCGCCGTGGGGCCATCCTCGTGGATGAAAATGACCACGGCACCACGCCCCGCGTTTTGTTCTACCTGGAGCACGCCGTCCAGGACGCCCACGTGGTCCGCTCCGGGGAGCGCAGGGTGATCTCGAAAAAGATGCTCTACGTCGAGCTCGACGCCGCCGGGAGCACCCGTCACCTCCACTATGCTCCCTACCTCGACTACCGCCCCTTGAAGGAAGGGGAACCAGATGCCGCCACCCTTCTCGCCCGGCCCGAGTGTGCTTGGCTATGCCGGAGCGCAGGCATCCTGCCTGCGTCAAATTCCTCCTGCATCCTGCCTGCGTCAAATTCCTCCTGCATCCTGCCTGCCGCAGCTCCCGCTCAAAGCCTAGAAGACAGGGCCCGCACCCATGCCATTGGCACCGTGGTTCAGGAGCATCTCGCGGAGGTCCGCCAGCGCCGTCTCGAACTCATCGCCAAGACCGAGGCCGCCGTGAAGGACCGCCTGACCAAGGAGATCAACTACTGGGACCACCGCGCCGAGGCCCTGCGGGAGCAGGAGCAGGCAGGCAAACCCAACGCCCGCCTGAACTCCAACGAGGCCCGCAAGCGTGCCGACCTCCTCCAAGGCCGCCTCGAAAAGCGCTTGCAGGAGCTGAAGCTGGAGGCGCAAATCTCCCCCCTCCCGCCCGTGGTCCTCGGTGGTCTGCTCGTCGTGCCTGCGGGCCTGCTGGCGCAGATGCTGGGAGCGCAGGGAACGCTGGGAGCGCAGGGAACGCT
>JAIWOJ010000334.1 GCA_020216965.1 Prosthecobacter sp. | reverse complement strand
ACGACGGGTATCTTTGGCAAATGGCACCTCGGGGATGAAAAGGAATACCGCCCAGCCAACCGGGGCTTTGACGAGCAATTCATCCACGGCGGCGGCGGCATCGGCCAGAGCTATCCAGGAAGCTGCGGAGACGCGCCGGGGAACAAGTACTTTGACCCCGCCATCCTGCACAACGACCATTTCGTGAAGACCCAGGGCTATTGCACGGATGTCTTCTTTGCCCAGGCGCTGTCTTGGATTGAGTCGGTAAAAGGCACCAAGCCCTTCTATTGCCACCTAGCCACGAACGCACCCCACAGTCCCTATATCGCCAAGCCGGAGGACCGGAAGCTCTATGAGGGCAAGGGGCTCGGCCCGGATACGGAGAACTTCTTTGGCATGATCCACAACATCGATGAAAACGTCGGCAAGCTGCTCGCCAAGCTGGAAGAATGGGGGATCGCCAAGGACACCCTGGTGGTGTTTATGAACGACAATGGTGGCACAGCGGGCGTGAAGGTCTTCAATGCCAACATGCGCGGAGCCAAGGGCTCACCTTGGTTTGGCGGCACACGCGCCATGTCCTTCTGGTGCTGGCCTGGCACGCTGAAACCCGCAGACTGTGCTGCCCTGACCGCCCATATCGATGTCTTCCGCACCTGGGCAGCCCTCGCAGGGGCATCACTGGACGAACGTGCCGAAAAGCAGGCAGAGGGCAGGAACCTCGTGCCATTGCTAGAGTCACCGGAGGCGGAGTGGCCGGAACGCACCCTTTTCACCCACGTGGGACGTTGGCGAAAGGGCACGGATTATCGCCAGGCCAAGGCCAGAAATGCCAGCATCCGCACGCCACGTTACCACCTTGTCAGCGAGGCTCCTCGACGCCCAGGCGGCATCGTGGCGGACACCTTTTCCCCCCGCTGGCAGCTCTTTGATCTGAAAGAAGACCCGGCAGAGACACAAGATATCGCCGCACAAAAGCCCGACGTTGTCAAAAGCCTGATGGCAGAGCTGGATGCCTGGTGGCAGTCCCTCGTCGGCCAGGCAGACCTGAATGAAATGGCTCTGGGCCCGAAGCTGAATCCCTTTGCCGAAGAATATTGGGCTCAATTCGGCGGCGGCCCAACCGATGAGGACCTCAAGCGCATGGATCCACAAGCCGCCTTGAAGTTCGAGGAAAAACGCAAAACCAAGCCGTGATGCTGCCCTAGGCATGTCAATCCGAGCCTTGGGGCTGAAGTTTCAGCAGAAAAAAGGGCCCGCCTCACGGGGGCCCCCTGGCATCCGGGATGATCTAGGCGCAGAGAATCACGGCACCAGCTCTGCTTGCCAAATCCAGAGCGGCGTGATGGCGGCACTTTCCACCCAACCACGCAAGTTTTCCGGGCTGGCTGGGATCTCAACATAACACCACGCTCCCCGTTTCTCTAAGATTCTCACCTGGCTGCCAGGGGGGAGTGGCATGACCGTTCCGCCAATGACCGTGGCATGGGTGTAGGCATTGACATCAGGCTGGGTGACGATGCTGATATCTCGGACACGCTCTGGCCCCAGAGGCCGCAGCGCAGCAAAAGTGGAGGCTGGGATGAGGAGGAGCAGGCCCAGCAGGCTGGCTAGCA
Source organism: Prosthecobacter sp. (assembly GCA_020216965.1). Classification (GTDB taxonomy): domain Bacteria; phylum Verrucomicrobiota; class Verrucomicrobiia; order Verrucomicrobiales; family Verrucomicrobiaceae; genus Prosthecobacter. The sequence goes on along the minus strand of JAIWOJ010000334.1, from coordinate 2,339 downwards.
AAGCCGCGGAACGCCCCCTGCTCGGGGCATGCATCCGCCACGCCGCAGACAGCACGGCAAGCCAAAAGCCGATGGCGGCGAGGATCAACCATTCGTTGGTGCTCAAGAAGAGACTGGCCTGACGAAGCGGGGACCGATTGTGAAATGAGACATACCGCGTGCGCTCGTGCAGGTGGCGCAGGTTTTGCCGAAGCTCTGGATCCCGTGAATCAAGCAACTGCGCACGCTGATACCACAAGGCAGCACGGCCCATATCTCCCTGGCGATAACGGGCATGGCCGATGATCTGAAAAACCTCGGCACTCAGATGAGGTGGCGTTTTTTTCGTGAGAGATTCGGCGAGGTATTGCGCCTTGGCATAGTTTCCTTTTTCCAGCTCTGCGACCGCCTGGCGATAAACGTCATCCGCGCTCTCTGCTGGCGTAGCCTCGGCCGCGGCTGGGCTAGGGACTGCCAGGAGCAGGAAAAAGGCGATGGCCACCACGCTGAGCTTGGCGAGAGTCTGGCGGAAGTAAGCCGCAAGCGTAGCCTGGATGTCTCGGCGCTCTTTTTCAGCGAGGGCAGGCCGCTGATCGGCAGCGAAGTTGCTGGACTGGTAACGAGCAAGAATGGTCTGCAGAGGTGCCTGGGTGACAGGTTCTCCATCCTGCGCGGTCTGAATGAACTGGGCAGCAGCCCGGAGGAAGTCTCCATCGCTGGCGTGGGATGCCTGGGCCTGAAAATCAGCCCAAGCCGCACGGAGATGCCCGGCGCGGCCTGCCAGAAGTGCCTGCCTGCGCCGACGGATGACGGCGATGACACTGGCAAGAGCAAAGAGGCTCACGGGGATGGCCTGCACCGTCCAGAAGGTGCTGCTACGCAGGAGCAGCGTGCCTGTGGGGGCCAGCCAGCGGGCTTTGGCAGCGGGACGGATGAGAATATCCGTGATATCAGGCTGCGGATCCGCAACGGGGGGGGGTGTTCCTGGTGGCAATTCAGCGCTGGCTGCACCTGCGGCTCCAGCAGACTCAGCCGCCACTGTCACTGGCGCTGGGCGCATGTTCAGAGGAATGGGCTCTGAGCGTAAGACGACGTATTTTTTTTGGGATGGGCTGAAGTAGTTGATTTCAAAAGGCGGAACCTGGGTATGCACGGCCTCGGGGACCATGACCTGGGTGTAACCGATTTTTCGCTCCAGGGTAGGGGTCTGATTTTGATCCATCTGCCCCTCAATGATGTAGCGCTTAGCAGGGTAGAGTCTCCACCCGCCAGAGCTGATGGGCACGGGGGTATTCAGCGCATCAAAATTCCCAGCACCGGACACGGCGAGCTCGACGGAAATGGGATCGCCCACCGTGAGGTCTGTGGGGGAGGCACTGGCCGTCATTTGGAATTCACCCACCGCACCGCTGAAGTTAGGTGGACGATCCTCGGTAGGAAGGGGCAGGACTTTGAGAGTGACCTGCTGACTTTTGACCTCGAGCTTTCGCGGCTCAGACATGCCAGGGAAGAATCCAGGGGGGAAATTTTGGCCGAAACCAGGGGGAAAGATGCCGCGTTGTGGGCTTTCTGCGGGGACTTCCACGAGGAGTTCCAGCTTGGCTGGGCCGACCTTCAGATCCCCGGTGCGTAGCGAGGAGAGGGTGCTGCGATAAGTGAGCACAAAGTAACCAATCCCATCAATGACAGTGCTGGTCTGCTCATTGGTCTGGGGGAAGCGGGCGATGGCGAAGTCGTTTTTATCAATTTCAATGAGACCAAGGCGGCGGAGCTGGACCTGCCTAGGAACATAAAGGCTGACGTTGATAGGGATGACCTCCCCTTGGTAGATTTCCTTTTTCGCAAGCTCAATCTGGAGGATGGGCTGATTGGCCTCATCCTCAGTCTGAGGTTGGCCACTTTGGGGAAAGCCGCCGCCGTTTTCGACGGTGAGCTTGACCTCGTTGGTGGTCAGGGGCTGGCCATCCACGATGACGGTCTGCGGGGGGATGACAAACTCACCCGGCTCCGTGGCTGTGATGCCCCAGGAAAGCTGGATGGAGGCGCTCTGGCGACCATTGACGATCTGAATCTGCTGGGAGGTGCTGACGCCACTGGTCTGGCCGATCTGGAGCGGAAAGCGGAGATTTGGCAGGCTATTCACCTGGCCGTCCTGCACGGTGATGACGTAGGTGATGACTTGGTTTGGCCGGGCTGTAGTGGGCTGGACGTAGGCACGCACGCTAGCGGCTGCTGCGCTGCCTGGGTGAAAAAGACCAAGCAGAGCCGCAAGGACGCTGAGGCTCAGAAAGGCATCCATCGGACGCTGTCTGGGACGAAGAGGCGTTGTCGAGGTGGGGGTCATCATCGCAAAGTCATGG
>JAIWOJ010000333.1 GCA_020216965.1 Prosthecobacter sp. | reverse complement strand
CGCAGCAAGCCCGACGCGAAGTGCCGTTCAAGACCTGTGCCATCATCCAGCGAAAGAGGGGCCGCCCCGGAGGTGGACCTCCAGCCGGACAGATAGGGTCTGAAAGCAGGTGGACAGCTCCTCCAGGCACTGGCGGAAGTGCTCCAGCATCCTCCGCGCATGGCTGCCGTCGGGTGCCTGAATGGCCTGGTCAAAAGGCGATGGCACGGCGGCCAGGAGCTCCGCCGCTTTTTTCAGATGCGCATCGATCTCCTCCGTCAGCGCGGTATCCAGCGCCTGGGAGATCAAGCGCAGCCCTGGCCCACTGACATCATTCTCCGCAGCAAAGCGGCTCTCATGCCTACCCAGCCAGATCATGCGCAGCCCCTCCAGGTTCGCGGCAAAGTCCTGCGGCGTCGTATCGCTAAAGCAGGATTGCTCATCCTCCTGATCGCGTGTCTCCATCGCCGTGCTGAGGCGCTCCCCGGCCATTTCTTGACCAGAAAGGTAAAACAGGCCCGTGATGGCAAGAGCAAGCGCATCCTCAGGCTTTTGGTTCACAAAATCATGGCGATAACCCGTGCCATCGGCGCGCTCTTCCCAGGCCGTTGTCACCTGCGCCAGATTCATCTCCAACAATGCACAACAGGCCACCAGAGCCTCCAGCCGCCGCGCCGCGAGCCCATCGCTGGTAAAATCAGCCAGTGGTCGGCTGCCCGGCCCCTGGGCATCGGCATCCACCCCCCACAGCAGGAACTCAGCCGCGTGCCAGCCCGTGGCGACGTTTTTCTCCCCCTCCTTCTGGTTCGCGGCACGCAGCACCTCTGGCCCGATCAACGGAAAGGCCGCCCGGTCCGCTAACAAATGCTCTAGCCACGCCTCATCCACCGGCCAGGAGTTGATGAGCCCCTCAGGCCCATTTTCGTCATCGATCGGCCCACCGTAAAAGCGGAACACCTCCGTCACCAGGTAGGGCCAGCGCGCGCGCGTCCAAGCCTCCCGGCACGCAGCCAGCCCTTGCGCATCCGGTGCCGCAGCAAAACGCGCGACCAGCTGCTGGAGATGCCGCACACCCGTCAGCGCATCCGTGTAGGCGGCATGGGCCAGAGCGGCATAGTTTTCCACAAAAGGCCGCCGCTGCGCCTCCACGGGGTCTGCCCGCAAAGAGGCACTCGCGAGCAAGAGCAGCCCCCAGCCACGCAGGTAAGGGAACCAACCCACGGGCGGGCAAAATGGAAACCGTGACAAAAAGGGGCGCAGCCGGACCTGCATCCCCTACTCATGCGCAAGCCTCCCCTGCCCTGCCGCCGCCTTTCGGCAACAAATCTGACACACGCGCTGCGCGGCTAGTTTCAGCCATCATTCCCCCAGCGCTTTTCTTAGCACAGGCTCGAAGATCTCGGCTTGGCGCATGAAGCCCAGGTCGCTGGCGTGGGAGGCATCGGTGGCACCTTCGGTGTCGTCGCCATAGAGATGGTCACCAGGGATGTAGTGGAGGTTTTTGACGCCTTCCTTCACCAGGGTGTCATAGGCGGCGCGCAGGGCGGCGTGGTTTTCTGTATGAAAGCGCTGCTTTTCAGGGGTGATCCAGTCATTGGTGAAACGGCGGTCTTCCACGAGCACGATGGGCGTGCCTGGCTTGGCGGCGCGTAGTTGGTGGACGAGGGGGATGCAGCGCTCCGTGACCAGGGCGGCATTCATGTTGGGCAGGCAGTCGATGACATAACAGGCGGCATCGAGCTGGGTGAGGTAGTGGCCCACGGCCTCATCCATCTTGCCATTGCCGGAGAAGCCGAGGTTCACCACGGGCCTGTCCAGCCTGCGACCAAGGATGCCCGTGTGGACCATGCCAGGGCGGCTAGCGCAGGCACCGTGGGTGATGCTGGTGCCGTAAAAGACGATAGGCTTTTCACGCGGCGGTAGCCCCTTGAACTTCGCCCCTTTGGCGACGCCGATTTTGAGGAACTGCACGCCATTGTAGAGGGGCAGATAGGCGGCGTATTCGCGCTCCCCTGGGGCTAAGCCTTTGATGATCTCTGCCTTCACCTCCTGGGCTGCGGGTTTGGTTACCTGCACCCATTTCCATTGGCCGTCTTTGTCCCGGGCATAGAGGTCCACGCCGCTGACGCCGGTGGCAGGCATGTGGGGCATGCCGAGGTTGGGCTTGTTGAGCTTGTAGTGGACGTGGATGGCCGTGGCGTCAGTGGTGAAGCGGGCCACCATCCCAGCGCTATCGCGGCTGAGATTCCAGACATTGGAGGTGACGCGGCCCTCCGCATCGGCTGGCAGGCGGTCGAACCAGCTTTTGCGGGGCTGGTCCGGGAGGATACGGCCTTCCAAACCCCAGGTGGTGACATCGTGCCATTCGAGGTCATCTGCCGCCTTTTGGTTCACCCCCATGGCGGGGTCTAGTTTGGACACATCCGGGGCTTTTTGGGCGGGAAGGAAGGCCGGGGCTGCCAAGAGGAGGCTGAGGAAAAGACGATGCTTCATGGTGGGCTACTGATAACGCCGACCGGGGAGGGATTTTCGCCCCTTTTGCGCTCGTCGTAGAGGGTGTCTAGCGCGAGTAATCCGCACCGGTCAGGCTTTTCAGCACGGAGGTCTGCCAAGCGCGCAGTTTTTCCTGGAGCTTTTGGACGAGCGCTGGCTGTTGCTCTGTGAGGCTGGTTTTTTCTGCTGGATCATTTTCTAGATCAAAGAGCTCCACCCGGTCTGCACCTGGCTTTTTGCCGTTGTGGATGACCAGCTTGTGCGGGCCATCGATGATGGCGCGGGCACCGCGGTAATCGGCATCGATGATCTCGCCGGGATGGCGGATGTTTTGAAAATCGCGGGTGGCCTTGCCGCCCATTTTTTTGACCAGGGGCGTGGTTCCTGCCTGAAGAGCTGGGTCAATGTAAGGCTGCGTTTTCATGCCCCGGAAGCGGCTGAGATCATACTCCCAAAAGAACACGGGGGAGGGCCGCTGGGTGAGGCTGCCATCTAGCAGGGGCGTGAGGTCGATGCCATCCAGCGGGCGCTGTGGCAGGGGCTGGCCGGTGAGCGCTGCTAGGGTGGGCAGGAGATCGCTGGTATGGGCCACGCAGTGGCTGATGCGGGGGCTCGGGATGCGTGCCGGCCATTCGATGAGGCCAGGCACGAGCAGACCACCATCATACACCTCTGCCTTCACGCCGCGATGCGGTAGCACCAGGGAGCCATCGGCAGACGTGCCATTGTCTCCGCAGTAAAAAAGCAGCGTGTCCTGCCGCAGACCGGTCTGAGCCAAGTGCGTGCGCAGGGTGCCGATGGCGCGGTCCATGGCGGTGATCTCCGCATAGCGCTCGCGCAGCACCTCGCCCTGCGGGCGAGTGGTGGGCCCCCCGGTCTCGTTCGAGGTCAGCTTGACCTTTTTGTCAGGGTATTTGGCGGGCAGGTCATCGTAGAGGGCGAGATCCTCCGGCAGGCCGCTGTAGGGCTCATGCGGAGAGCCAAACCAAATGACGGTGAAGAATGGCTTGCCATCTTTCTTCGCGCGGTCGATGAACTGCATCGCCTCACGGATCAAAATCTCCGAGCTTTCGCCCTGGAAGACCTGAGGCGGGCCGCCTTGGCGGGAAAGGGAGGGGTTGAGCTCAAAGAAATTGTCGTGGGAAAGCCACTCCTGAAAGCCCATCGCGCCTGGATTCGTGGGCGAGCCCGCCTTCACTGCGCCGACGTGCCATTTGCCAAAGTGCGCGCACTGGTAGCCCGCCTGGGTCATCAGGTGGCCCAGGGTGATCTCCTCTGGCCTCAAAGACCATCCGGGGGCAAAAGTGCCCATGCGATTGGGATGCCTGCCTGTGAGAAAGCTGGCGCGCGTGGGCGAGCAACTGGGATGCGCGGCGTAAAATCGCTCAAGCCGCAGGCCCTGTGCGGCCATTTCATCCAGCACGGGCGTCTTGACATGTGGGTGGCCGTGGTAGCCGGTCTCCTCCCAACCGTG
>JAIWOJ010000332.1 GCA_020216965.1 Prosthecobacter sp. | reverse complement strand
TCCGCTTCCCAGCCCTGCCTCATGCCGAAACGCCCGCTCCTCGTCCTCTGCCTGCTCGCACTCCTGGCGGGCTGGAATCTGTTCCAGGGCGGCGGTCTCGGCTCGGACCTAGGCGGCGATCCTGATGAACCGGCCCACGCCGTCACCAGCCTCATGGTGCGCGATTACCTCGCGGGCGGCTTTTTGCAAAATCCAGCCACCTTTGCCAAGCGCTACTACGAGGACTTCCCGAAGGTCGCCCTGGGGCACTACCCGCCGGGCTATTACCTTCTGGGCGGGCTGGCTCTGTTTGTCTGGCCGCAGCCAGTCACGCTCATCGTGCTACAAGCTCTGCTGGCCTTTGGGCTTGGCGTGCTGACTTGGCGGCTGGGCAGGCACCTGGTTTCTGAAGGTGCAGCCATCGCGGCAGCCACCGTCACCGTGCTGCTGCCCGTCATGGCGAAGATCCAATCCCAAGCCATGGCGGACCTCCTGCTCGCCATGCTCGTCTGCCTGGCCGCCGCCACCATTCTGACGAAAGGCTCCGCGCTCATGCTTGGGGCTGTGCCGGTCTTCAGCGTCATCCTGCTGCGTCGGTGGGGCCTGCTGAAAAATGGGCGCTGGTGGCTGGCGGGCGTGCCGGTGGGGCTGCTGGCCTTTCCCTGGATGTTGGTCACGGCCAAAATCACCCGTGAGGGCATGGTGGATACCACCCTCGCGGATTTCTTGCGCCAGGCCGTGCCCGCTTACCTGCTAGAGTGGCGCGAGAGCCATGGCCTGCTGCTCATGGGGCTGGCTCTCGTGGGCTTGGCTTCACTGCTTGTCCGCAGCATCCAGCATCGCCTGTCAGAGGCCCAGGCGGTGCTGCTTTCTTTGTTCGCGGGCGGGGCCGCGATTTTGCTGCTGGTGCCTGCGGGCATCACCTCGCGCTACCTGGCACCGCTCGTGCCTTCCCTGGCGGTTGCCGCCGCGCTGGGGGCTGATCTGCTGGTGCCGCGCCTTTCGGCCTTCGCGTCGGTCTTTCCCACGGATCTTAGAAGGCTCACAACCGTGGTTTTCGCGCCGTTGCTTGTCGTGGTCGGCTGCCTTGAGCCCTGGATGCACTACTGGCCCAAGGCCGTGCATGGCTTCAGCCAGGCCGTCACCCAGGCGTTGCCGGGCATAGCCAAGGCCACACCGGACGCGCAGGCGCACTGGCTGGTCAGCTCAGACCCGCGCGGGGAAGGGGCCATCATCGCCGAGACGGCCTTTCGCCTGCCCTCGCGCGCGCCCTCACCGCTGCGCATCCACCGCGCCAGCAAGGATCTCTCCGTCAGCGACTGGATGGGCCGCGGCTACCAAATGGCTGCCCGCACGGAGGCCGACCTGCTGGCCCGGCTGGATGAACTCGGCATCGGCACCATTTTTGTCGATACCTCCATGCGCGGAGCTCAGCGCGTGGCCCACCATGACTTGCTGCTGCGTTCCTTGACCTCTGCTCCCGCGCGCTGGCAGCTCTCGCAGACCGTGCCCATCACCCGTCTGCTTTGGGAAAAAGGCAGCCTGCAGGTGTATCAGCGCCTGCCACAGACAGCTCAGTGAACGGCAGGCTGAAAGGACTGCGCGCTCCGCGTTGATTCCTTTCCCACCATGCGCCGTCTCCTGCTCTTGCTGCTCTTTTTTGCCCAAACCGCCCTTGCCCAGATGGCGAACCAGCCTCCTGTGCCGCATTGGATCGGGCTTGCCAAAAGCGGCGGTCAGGCAGCGGTGGAGCTGCGCTTTGAGCAAAAAGGCAGCCTGCTCAAAGCCATCCTGCTGCTGGCCTGTGGCACGGACACCCAGGTCATGCTGAATGGCCGCGCGGTGCGCCAGGTGCCTGCCACGCAGGATCAACCCGCCCTGAGCATCGACCTCACCGCCCAGGTGAACCAGGGGGCCAATGTGCTGCGGCTGAGCGCATCCCAGCCGCGCGTGGCGGCCCTGCTGGAACTGAATGGCGACCTCGCTGCCGTGCGCTGGATCGCCACGGACAGCGCCTGGACCTCACCCGATGGCAACGTGAGCGACCTCGGGCCGGTGGATGCCACTGGCGCAGTGAACCCCTTTGACCTGAAAAAGACCTTCGATGCCTACAACTCCTGGCAGCTCGCCAAACCGGGCGCGCAAAGCCAGGCCACAGCCCCCGCCGATTTCACCGTGCCTGAGGGCTTTCGCGTGCAGCTCGTGCGCTCTGCCCAGCCGGGTGAGGACTCGTGGGTGGCCATGGCCTTTGACCCGCAGGGCGGCATCACCCTGGCGCGTGAAAAGAAGGGCCTGCTGCGCTTTGACCCGAAGTCCGGCCGCATCAGCGAGGTGGAAAACACCCTGCTGGAGTGCCGCGGCCTGCTGCACGCGCATGGTGTGCTTTACGCGAACGCGAACAACACGAAGGCCCTCTTCCGCCTGCGCGATGCCGATGGCGACGGCCAGTATGAGCAAAAGGAGGAGCTGATGCGCACCGAGGGCGGCGTGGGGCATGGGCGCAATCATATCAAGCTAGGCCCGGATGGCCGCATCTGGATCGCCCATGGCAACAACGTGCTGCTGCCCAGCCCGCTCGCGCCTGGCTCGCCACTGAAAAACTACGCCTGGGACCAGGTGCTGCCGAATCCCTGGGACGGCAGCATGGTTGACGGCACCGCCGAGATGCCCGCCGGGCACATCCTGGCCTATGACCCTGCCACGGGTGGCATCGAACTCATCGCAGGTGGCCTGCGCAACCCGCTCGACATCGCCTTCAACCGCGAGGGCGAGCTTTTCACCTATGATGCGGACATGGAACGTGATGTCGGCGCGCCCTGGTACATGCCCACCCGCGTGCTGCATGTAGTCTCCGGCGCGGACTTTGGCTGGCGGCGCGGTACGGGCCGCTCTCCCGCTTGGTATGTGGACACGCTGCCCAGCGTGGTGGACATCGGCCTGTCCTCGCCCACAGGCATCTGTTTTGGATATAGGCTAAAGTTTCCGCACAAGTATCAAGACGCCTTGTTCATCCTCGACTGGAGCTATGGCCGCATCATCGCCGTGCATCTTCAGGAAAAGGGCGCGAGCTACACGGGCACGCAGGAGACCTTTATCTCCGGCCGCCCGCTAAATGTCACCGATGCCGCCGTAGGGCCGGATGGCGCGCTGTGGTTCACCACCGGCGGGCGCGGCACGCAGAGCGGCCTGTATCGGATCGAGCATCTGGGGAAAACGCCGCCGCAGGCTGCCAGCGTCGCTGCCCAGGACTCCCGCGCCAGCCAACTCCGTGCCTTGCGGCACCAGTTGGAGCGCTGGCATGGCGAAGTTCCCGCAGACCAGCGCACGCAGGCGCTGGCCGCCATTTTGCCCGCGCTGGAACATGAAGACCGCTTCATCCGCCATGCCGCGCGTCTGGCGTTGGAAAGCCTGCCAACGCAGCTTTGGAAAAAAGAGCTGCTGGAGGAATCCACCGGCTGGCGCGGCATCCTGGGCTGCCTGGCGCTAGCACGGGTCGGCGGGGCAGGGGAGCTGCCGGCCATCGCCATGCGGCTGACTTCGCTGCCTTGGTCGCGCTTGAGCCTGGAGCAGCAGCTCGCCAGCCTGCGTACGCTCAGCGTGGCCCTTGCGCGTCATGGCGATCCTGCGCCGGAGGCCAAAACGGCCCTGCTGCGCTGGCTGGAGCCGCTTTACCCCGCCGCCAGCCGCGAGGCGAACCAGGAACTCTGCCGCCTGCTCATCCGTCTCGGCTCCGCAGAGGCACTGCTCAAGTCACTGACACTTTTGCAACAAGCCACGGCCAGTGAGGACCTGCTGTTTTACCCTGTGCAGCTCCGCCAGCTCAAGGATGGCTGGACCCTGGACGCGCGCCGCATCGTCTTCGAAGCCCTAAACCGCGCCGAGAAACACAACGGCTCCAGCACCTACTTCAAGGCCATCCAGGACACCCGCAGCGAGATGGCCGCCGCGCTGCCAGCGGAGCAGATGA
>JAIWOJ010000331.1 GCA_020216965.1 Prosthecobacter sp. | reverse complement strand
GCGGCCTGGAAGATGGCGGGGATCTCGCTGTCGTTCAGGCCGGGGATGATGGGGGCCACGGAGACGCCCACGGGCACGCCGGCCTGGGCCAGGGCGCGGATGGCATCCAGCCGCATGGCGGGGGAGCTGGCGCGGGGCTCCAGCTTGCGCGCCAGGGCGGCGTCCAGGGTGGTGATGGTGATGTAGGCGGCGGTGGCCTGATGCCGCGCCAGCTCGGTGAGGTGGTCGAGGTCGCGGGTGATGAGGTGGTTCTTCGTGATGAGCACCACGGGGTGCCTGCACTCCGCCAGCACGGCCAGGCAGCCGCGGGTGATCTGCAGCTTCTTTTCCAGCGGCTGGTAGGGATCGGTCACGCCGCTCAGGGAGAGGTGCTCGGGCATATATTTTTCACGCGCCAGCTCGGCGCGCAGCAGCCGGGGTGCGTCTTCCTTCACCAGGATGCGGCTTTCAAAATCCACCCCGGCGGAAAAGCCCAGCCACTCATGCGTGGGGCGGGCGTAACAATAAGCGCAGCCATGCTCGCAGCCCCGGTAGGGGTTCAGGCTGGCGGCAAAGGGCAGGTCCGGGCTGTCGTGCCGGGAGATGACGCTGCTGGAGTGGTCGCGGAAGATCTTGGTGGCGACCTTGGGCGGCTCCTCCCCGGCGTCGTAGTGGACGTGCAGCTCGGAGAAGCGCTGCGGGGTGTTCACCGCCGCCCCGCGCCCGTGGGGGCGCACTCCGGGCGGAGGCTGCTGGCTCATGGCGCACGGCGGGGCTCAGGCGGCTGCGCGGCGCAGCCAGGGCAGGGAAGGCAGGGAGCGCAGGCGCGCCTCGGCATTGAAGGCCACGAGCAGCAGGGCGCTGAAGGCCAGGTCGCTGACCAGGGAATTGCGCAGGAAGTGCCAGGTGGGCGCGTAGCCGGGCAGGCCGGTGGTCTGCGCCTGCAGCCAGCCTGCGAGGGTCTTGGCATACTCAGGCACCGCCAGCCAGGCGGCGGTGTTGGTGACGATGTAGAAGACCAGGCCGCAGCCGAGCACGCCCCCAAGGCTCTGCGCGATGCTGAAGCTGCCACGGCGGCGGGCTGCGATGAGGGCCGCCCCGGCATACATGGCGTAGATGGCGAGGCTTTCGACATCCAGCGCCTCAGTGGGGCCCAGGGCCAGGGTGTTCACGCCGAGCATGGCGGCGGGCCAGATCCACCAGGGAAGGGCGCGCGGCATGACCAGGGTGCCGGTGAAGGCCAGGGCCATCCATGGGGAAAAGTTTGGCAGCAGGGTCATGCCCTCGGAGGTCAGCTTCATCCAGCGGAACACCAGCGCGGCGGCGATGAAGGCCAGGGGCAGCCAGAGGGCGGCGGAGCGTTTCGGGGAGTCGGAGGAGGTCATGGGCGGGAGATACGGACGGCGGCTAAGGTGAGATGATGTAAGGGGGCGTGCGGCGGTGTGCAACTGCGGCGGCGTCGGGCATTTCCTTCAGCCCTGCGCGGAAGGGGCGAGCGCCTGCTTGATCTGCAGGGCGCTTTCCAGGGCCTCCTCCAGGGTTTCGCCGAGCACATTGATGTGGCCCATCTTCCGCCGCGCGCGTGCTTCTGCCTTGCCATAGAGGTGCAGCTTGGCCCTGGGATGGCAAAGCACGGGCGTCCAGTCGGGCGGCGTGGTCTCGGCAGGCCAGAGGTCGCCCAGCAGGTTGATCATGACGCTGGGCGTGTGCAGGCTGGGATCGCCCAGGTCCAGGCCGCAGACGGCGCGCATCTGCTGCTGGAACTGGTTGGTGATGCAGGCGTCGATGGTCAGATGGCCGCTGTTGTGCGGGCGCGGGGCGATTTCATTCACCAGCACGCCGCCCGCCTGGGTGACGAACATCTCCACGGCCATCGTGCCCACGTAGTCCAGCCCCTCCGCCACGGCTTCCCACAGGCCGAGCGCCTGCTCCGCGATCGCGGCATCGACACGCGCCGGGGCGATGCTGAGGTCGAGGATGTGGTGCTCGTGCATGTTTTCGACGACGCCATGCACGGCCATCCGGCCATTGACGCTCCTGGCACCAACGACGGAGATTTCACACACGAACGGCACCCACTGCTCCACCACGGCGTGGGCTCCGGCAAAGTCTGCCCAGACGGCGGCGAGGTCGGTGCCTGCCTCGATCTTTTTCTGGCCCTTGCCATCGTAGCCAAAGGCGGCGGTCTTGATGACGCAGGGGCGGCCCAGGGCGGCGACGGCGGCCTCGAATTCCTCCAGGCTGGTGACGATGCGGAACTCCGCGCAGGCGATGCCCTGCTCACGCAGGAAGAGCTTTTCGCGCTCGCGGTGCTGGGTGGTGTGAATGGCACGGCGGCCTGGGCGCAGCGGGCGCTGTTTTTCGACGTGGGCCAGGCAGGCGTCCGGGATGTTTTCAAACTCCGCCGTCACCACGTCCACGCGCGAGAGGAAGCGGTCGAGCATGTCCGTGTCATCGTAGGCTGCGTTGAATTCGGCATCAGCCCACTGGCCGGCGGGGCAGCCGGGTTTTTCATCGGTGAAAATGGCCACCTTGTAGCCGGAGCGGCGCGCCTCCAGCGCCAACATGCGGCCGAGCTGGCCGCCACCGAGGATGCCGATGTCGGAGGGAGGAAGGAAGACCGGTGCGGACATGGGTGCTGCGATGCGTGAGGGGCACCTTTAGGCGCAGGAAAGCCGGGGATGCCAAAACAAAAGTGCGCGGAAGCACGGGCCGCCAGGATGGATGCGCCTTGCCAGCCCCCGCCCGCAGCCTAGCATCGGCCCCACGAATGCCAGCCAATCCCTTTTACACCGCGTTTGACACGGCGACCCGCGGCGGCCGCCAGCCCCAACCAGGGGAATACCGCAGCGCTTTTCAGATCGACCGGGACCGCATCATCCACAGCAGCGCCTTCCGCCGCCTGCAAAACAAGACGCAGGTGTTCCTGTCGGGGGAATATGACTTTTACCGCACGCGGCTGACGCACAGCATCGAGGTGGCGCAGATCGGGCGCTCCATCTGCGCCTGGCTGGCGGAGCAGTCCGGCCCCCTGGAGGACGGCGCGCGGATTGACGCCGACCTGGTGGAAAGCGCCTGCCTGGCCCATGACCTGGGGCATCCGCCTTTCGGCCACACGGGGGAGCGCACGCTGCACCGGCTGATGCAGCCTTATGGCGGCTTTGAGGGCAATGCCCAGACGCTGCGCCTGCTGACGCGGACCCTTTTCAACAATGGCCGCGACGGCATGGACCCGACCCGGGCGCTGCTGGACGCGGTGCTGAAATACAAGTCCCTGCACAGGGACTCCGCAGGCGCCAAGAACCATTACCTTTACGACGACCAGGAGGAATGGCTGGACTTCACGCTGGGGGGCACCGCCTTTCCGCCGGAGCTGCCGCCGGGCGCCGCCAGGAACCGCTTCAAGAGCATCGAGTGCCAGATCATGGACTGGGCGGATGACACGGCTTACTCCGTGAATGACGTGGCGGACGGCATCCAGGCTGGTTTCATCGACATCCCCAGGCTGGAAAAGTGGGCGTCCAATCAAAGCCTGGAGCCCGTGGAAAGCGCCCAGATCGAGTTCCTCTGCAACGCCATGGCAAAGGGCAGGGTGGAGGCACATCTGAATCGCCAGATCGGCGACTGCATCCGCGCCGCGCGGCTGGTGCCCTCGGCCAGCTTTTTGAGCGCCTCTACCCAGCGCCATGGCTGGGCGCTGGAGGTCGCTCCGGAGATGAAGGCGGTGTCCCGGCTGAACAAGCGCATCGCGTATGACCTGGTTTTCAAGACGCCGCAGTTGCAGCAGTTGGACTTCAAGGTGGACTTCATCCTCACGCGCCTGTTTGAGGTGCTACGCGACCGCTACATTGAGGTCGAGGACGGCAAATACAGCCTGCACCTCATGCCGGAGACGCACGAGGACGAGATCCGCAAAGCGCCGGACGCGCAGGCCCGGGCCCGGCTTGTCTGCGACTGGGTGGCCAGCATGA
>JAIWOJ010000330.1 GCA_020216965.1 Prosthecobacter sp. | reverse complement strand
TGGCTGAGGGTGCTCATCTCCGTGCCGCCGAAGAAGAGGTTCACACTCTGGCTCTGATCAATCCACTTTTGGCGACGCGCGGCGGCGTCCACAAGCCAGGCCCAGTCGATGCTGAAGGCGGTGGCGTAGCGGCGTTTGAGATCGACGGGGATCTCTTCGATGGCGTCAATCTCACCGTCCATGTATTTGAGCTTGTTTTGGATCTCGTCAGTCCACAGGCCGCGCTTTTTCAGGTCGCGGATCAGGTAGGGATTCAGCACCATGAAGTCACCAGAGAGGTTCGACTTCACGAGCATGTTGCTCATGAGCGGCTCAATGCAGGGGCTGGAGCCCATGATGTTGGAGATGGTGGCCGTGGGGGCGATGGCGAGGACGTTGCTGTTCCTCATGCCCTGTTTGGCGATCTTGGCGCGGAGGGCAGACCAGTCCATTTTTCCTCCGCGTGGCACGTCAATCTCTTGGCCGCGTTCTTTGGCGAGCAGGTCGAGGGTATCCTGTGGCAGCAGACCGCGATCCCATTTGCTGCCTTTGTAGGTGGAGTAGGTGCCACGCTCCGCGGCGAGGTCACTGGAGGCCTCGTAGGCGTAGTAGGCGATGGCTTCCATCATTTCATCGTTGAACTCGACGGCTTCCTTGGACGCAAAGGGGATCCCTTTGCGATAAAGGGCATACTGCAGGCCCATGACGCCGAGTCCAATGGGACGGTGGCGCAGGTTGGAGGTCCTGGCGGCGTCGGTGGGGTAGAAGTTGATGTCGATGACGTTGTCGAGCGCACGCACGGCGCTGCGGATGGTCTCGCGCAGGCGGGTGTGGTCGATGTTGCCAGAGTCATCGAGATGGTTGTCGATGAGGATGGAGCCGAGATTGCACACGGCGGTCTCATCGGCGGAGGTGTTTAGAGTGATCTCGGTGCAGAGATTAGAGCTGTGGATGACACCGCAATGATCCTGGGGGCTGCGGACGTTGCACGGATCCTTAAAGGTCATCCAGGGGTGGCCGGTTTCAAAGATGGCTTTGAGCATCTTTTTCCACAGGTCGATGGCGGGGATCTCTCGCCCAAAGATTTTACCGGCTTTGGCGAGGGCTTCGTATTCCTCATAGCGCTTTTCAAAGGCGCTGCCGTAAAGCTCGTGCAGATCAGGAACTTCGTTGGCGCGGAAGAGAGTCCAGGTGCTACGGGCCTCCATGCGCTTCATGAAGAGGTCGGGGATCCAGTTGGCGGTGTTGAGGTCGTGGGTGCGGCGGCGTTCATCGCCGGTGTTCACGCGGAGCTGGAGGAAGTCCTCAATGTCATTGTGCCATACTTCGAGGTAAGCGCAGCCGGAGCCGCGGCGCTTGCCACCCTGGTTGACGGCGATGAGTTGGTCGTTGTGCAGCTTGAGGAAGGGGATGACGCCCTGGGACTCGCCGTTGGTGCCTTTGATGTAGCTGCCGGTGCCGCGCACGCTGGTCCAGGAGCCGCCGAGACCTCCCGCCCACTTGGAGAGGAAGGCATTTTCCGCGATGCCGCGGATCATGATGGATTCGATGCTGTCATCGACCTTGTAGAGGTAGCAGGAGGAGAGCTGGCTGTGCAGGGTGCCGCTATTGAAGAGCGTGGGCGTGCTGGAGCAGAACCGGCGGCCCTTGTACATTTTGTAAATGCCGATGATCTTCTCCTCGGGGCTGTCTTTTTCCCCGACATTGAGGCCCATGGCGACACGCATCCAGAAGAGCTGGGGTGTTTCGAGGCGCTTGGCAGGTTTGACCTTTTTATCGACGATGAGATAGCGGTCGTAGAGGGTCTGGATGCCCAGGAAGTCGAAATCTAGGTCGGCAGCGGGATCGAGGGCATCGGCGAGCTTGTCGAGGTCAAACTGAAGCAGGCGGGGATTGTAGCGGTCGATCTCGACACCGCGGCTGAGATTCCTGCGGAAGGCGCGGCGGTGGTATTCTTTGAGCAGGTCAAGGCCGTCACGGACGATGTCCCAGCCTAGGACTTCCTCATAGATGTAGCTGAGCAGGATGCGGCCAGCGAACTTGGCAAAGTCCGCGTCTTTCTGCATGAGGGTTTTGGCATTGAGGATGACGGTCTTCTTGAGATGGTCGAGCGTGATGTCGCTGTTCAGAGAGCGGCGTAGCTCCATTTCGATTTCGGCACGCGGGATGCAGAGGTCCAGGCCGAGCATGGCGAAGTCGATACGCTTTTTCAGGTCGGTGCCATCCCAGAGGAAGGACTTGCCGTCAGGGGTCTTCACCAGGATGAGCGCCTGCTGCTGTTGGCTCTCTTGCTCGGCGGCATGGGTGGCCTCTGCTTCTTCAGCCTCACGCATTTTGGTGCGCAGGGCACGGTATTGGATGTAGGCGCGGGCGACCTTGAAGAAGCCCTGCTTCATGAGCTCTTCCTCGACGAGGTTTTGCACGTCTTCGATGTGGATGAATGCCTTGTTTTCTTCCGCGATGAGGCGGGAAACGGCCTCAGCGATCTGCACAGCGGGGGAAGAATCCAGCTCGAGGGAGAGGAAGGCCTTGCGGACGGCGATCTCGATCTTGTTGTGGTTCCAGGGGACAAGCTGGCCGCTGCGGCGGATGACTTTGGTATTCACGATGAGGGGCTGCGGAGCTGCTGTTTCGGCAAAGGGATCGTATTCGGCGTGGTGCTTGCGCTTTTCGGCGAGGGTGCGGGCCACGTCGTAGGCGTTGTTTTTCACCATGGCGCGCTCAATGCAGTGATGAATGTCGCGGCCACTGAGGGTGGCCGCCTTGCCAGTGGCTTCAGCAATTTGGGCGACGACCTGGCGAAGCTCTTCTGCGACGGATTGGGCGATGTTTTGGACGAAGCGGCAGTTGGCTTCATTGTAGATGTCATTCTCCTTTTTCCGCGCCAAGAAGTGGTCGGTGAGCACGCCGCCGATGGTGTCGGCGATCTCGCCCATGTCGAAATCACGCTCGGCCCCTCCCACGGAGACTTTGAGCGCAGGCGTGGATTCGCGCATGGGGACGACGGAGCGCCAATCGTGGCGGGGTTTTTGGTCCTTGGGAGCTTTGGCGACTTGGCGGAGGACCTTGTCTTCCTGGATTTGGGCGTGGATCATGGCGGGAGTGTGGGTGGATGCTGATGAACGGGTGGCAGAGAATGGGGCAGGGCTGGGGGGCCAAGCAGGCGCTGTGGCAGCGCTCGCTTCGTGTCGCTGGCATTACAGGTCGTCGTCCGAGGTCTGGACGAGAGCCGAGGCCTTTTGGTAGTCCGTGACCTTGGTTTCAAAGAAATTGGATTCTTTGCGCACGTCCATGAGGTCAGCCAGCCAGGGCAGCGGATTGCTGGCACCAGGGCAGAGGGCAGGCAGGCCGCAGCCAGCCAGGCGGCGATCGGCGATGAAGTCGATGTATTGGCAAAATTCGTCGGCACTGAGGCCCACGGCATTCACGGGCAGGCAGTCGCGGATGAATTCCTTTTCCAGCGTGATGGCTTCGCGCATGGTCTCCACCAGTTCCTCACGGAACTCGGGCGTCCAGATTTCTGGGTTTTCCTCGATGAGGTCCATGAAGAGATTGCGGAAGACCTCGATGTGGTTGGATTCGTCGCGTAGGGTGTAGCGGAACATTTGGCCGATGCCGGGGAACTTGTTTTGGCGGTAGTGCGCCAAGATCATGCCAAAGAGGCCGTAGAACTGGGTGCCCTCCATGCACTGGCCAAAGACGAAGATGTTCTTGGCGAGCAGCTTCTTGTTTTCCACCTGGGTTAGGTCCAGGTCGCGCCGCAGGCTATGGGAGGTGCGGGTGACAAAGTCATTTTTGCGCACGATGGTGGGGATTTGCTCAAACATCGCCTCGCACTCATGCGGATTGATTCCCAGAGAGGAGATCATGTAGAGCAGGGAGTCGGCGTGGATGTTTTCCTCATGCGCGTGGCGGCCCAGCACCAGCTTTAGCTCTGGGGCGGTGACCAGCTCCCGCACGACGTGCTGGATGTTGT
>JAIWOJ010000329.1 GCA_020216965.1 Prosthecobacter sp. | reverse complement strand
CATGGGCATGTTCAATGCCATCGTGCCAGATCATCTGCTGCACCCCACCGGCTGCTTCAAAGAGCGCCTCAGTCAATCCACCCTCTACGCCGCCATGCGTGATGTGAGCGATGACGAAGCTGCTACGGTGCTGATCTGGCTAAGAAAAAAAGGCTTGCGAATGAACCTCGGCACCGATGAGGCCACGCAGCTCACCGAATCGCAGCTTCTACTCCAGTGCAAAATGTATGTCGCGGCCGCGCGCCTCGCGGATGTGTTCGGCTGCGCCGCCATCGGCATCCAGTATCAGCAGGGCCTCAAAGACCTCACGCCTGCCAGCGACCTCGTCGAAGGCATGCTCAACAACGCCGACCGCCCGCCCGTGCGCAGCGCAGACGGCTCACGCGTGCTTTTTGAAGGCGAAGCGTTGCCCCACTTCAACGAAGTCGATGAATGCGCCGGCCTTGACGGCCTCGTCACCTACAAACTCTGGCGCGAACTCGGCTTCGCGCCCGAAAACACGCTCCACGACCTGCGCTGGGGCGCGAACTTCAAAAAGGACTACGTCTGGGTGCTCCTCATCAGCGGTGCCGCACCGCCCGCGCACTTTATCGGCGGTTGGAAGGGGGCATCAACCGAACGGCAACCCGCCATGTATTTCAAACTTGGCGGCGGCACGCTCAAAGGCATTAGCAAACCCGGCCACATCGTCTGGAGCCGAGTATTTGTCATGAATGACAAACTGCATGCCGACATTGGCGTCGCTGAAGTCGTCAAACTACCGGAAGAGGAAACGCATCGCCGCTGGCAGGAAACCACGCCGCAATGGCCCATCATGCACACTGTACTCAAAGGGATCACCCGTGACCAAATGATGGCACGCCATAAATCCAACCACATTCAAGTTGCCTATTGCCCCAACGAAAAACAAGCCCACCGCGCCGCGCGCATCAAAGCAGCAGCCCTCGCCGAACTTGGCCTCGAAGTCAGCCTCTGCGGCGATGTGAAGCTTGGCTAAAACAAACCATGTCAACCACTAATGGACACTGATGAGCACTAATCTCGAAGCCTCTGAATCTCTGACATTAGTGCTGATGAGTGAACATTAGTGGTTCAAAACTCCCCGTCCCCATGTCCATACCTCTCTCCGGCATCATCCCGCCCCTCGTTTCACCACTGAAAGAACGGGATGTCCTTGATGTCGCAGGTCTTGAGCGTCTCATTGAGCATCTCATCAGCGGCGGCGTAAGTGGGCTCTTCGTCCTTGGCACGACGGGCGAAGGGCCTAGCCTCAGCTACAGGCTGCGTCGTGAATTGATCGAACGCACTTGCCAGATAACCAAGAGCCGCGTTCCGGTGCTCGTTGGCATCACGGATACTGCTTTCACGGAGAGTGTGAACCTCGCAAGATACTCCGCGGAGGCTGGGGCCACGCATGTCGTGCTAGCACCGCCATATTACTTTCCCGCCGCACCGCCAGAGATGCTGGAGTATGTGCAAGACCTTGTCGCCGAAATGCCGTTGCCGTTGTTTCTCTACAACATGCCCGGTTTGACGAAGGTGAGCTTCGACCTTGATCTCGTACGCCGAGCGCTCGACATGCCGGGCATCTGCGGTGTAAAGGATAGCTCGTGTGACATGATCTACTTCCACCGCCTCATCGAAATCGCGAAACAACGCCCCGACTGGAGCGTGCTCGTGGGCCCGGAGGAGTTGACTGCCGAGGCAGTGCTGCTCGGTGGGCATGGCGGCATCAACGGCGGAGCCAATTTATACCCAAAGCTCTACGTCGAAATGTATCAAGCCGCCGCCAAGCAGGATTTGCAACGCACACGTGAGCTTCATGCACAGGTCATGAAGCTTGCCGGAGCCATTTACACTGTCGGTCGTCACAAGAGTGCAATCATCAAGGGCATCAAATGCGCTCTCAGCCTCCTAGGCATTTGTGAGGACCAAATGGCTGAGCCTTTTCACCGCTTCCGCGCTGCCGAGCGTGAAATCATACGCGAAAGGCTACAAAACCTCGGTTTAATCTCCTGATTACCTTTTCCATGAAGCTTCCCATTACTTTTGTTATAATTCTACTTGCCGTTCTTCTTAATGCGCAGGCGCAGCAACCAGCACTCACGGGTGGCTTCAGTCAGGCAAGCATCACAAATCCCAACGTGCTCAGAGCAGCTCAGTTTGCGATCAAAGCCCATGATGCAAAAATCTCACTGCGAGAGATCCATGCTGCTGAGCAGCAGGTCGTAGCAGGTATAAACTACAAACTCAAGCTGACGACTATCGATGGCCGCCAAGCCGAAGCCCTTGTTTGGCAAAAATTAGATGACAGCCATGAACTGATCTCCTGGAAATGGATCCCCACCGATCACGCAGTTCTCAAAGCCGAATTTATTTATAATTCAGGCCCATATCCTCAAATCCATGCTACAACCATCGCGGAAACCCCTACAGGCTTAGTTGCGGCCTGGTTTGGCGGCACACATGAAAAACATCCGGACGTTTGTATCTGGGTCTCCCGCCTTATGAATGGGATGTGGACTGAGAGTGCTGAAACTGCCAATGGAATACAGACCGACGGCACACGATACCCCACTTGGAACCCGGTGCTCTTTCAGCCAAAGGAAGGACCGCTGATGCTCTTCTACAAAGTCGGCCCGAATCCTGAGCAGTGGTGGGGCGAACTCAAAACCAGCAACGACGGCGGCAAGTCCTGGTCTGCGGCACGCAAGTTACCCGAAGGCATCCTCGGCCCCATCAAAAACAAGCCCGTGCAGCTACCTAATGGCGACATCCTAAGCCCCTCAAGCAATGAAACCCATGAAAACCCCAGCAAATGGTCGGTTCATTTCGAACGAAGTAGTGACCTAGGTCTAACCTGGCAGAAGATTGGGCCTGTGCATGATGGTGTGACGATTCAGGCCATCCAACCGAGCATTCTCTTTCTTGGTGGTGATAAGCTCCTCGCCCTCGGGCGCTCACGCCAGGACCGTGTCTTTGAAATCCGTAGCGATGACGGTGGCAAGACTTGGGGGGGAATGGCGCTCGGTAGCTTGCCCAACAACAACAGCGGCACGGATGCGGTCACTCTCAGAGATGGCACCCACCTCATTGTCTATAATCACATCGGAGGCACCCCAGGCAAATGGGGCGGGAAGCGCACACCACTCAATCTAGCCACCAGCAAAGACGCCCAAAACTGGAATGCCGCACTCGCCCTCGAAACGGACTCTGGCGAATATAGCTATCCTGCCATTATCCAGACGAATGACGGTCTTGTGCATATCACCTACACCTGGAAACGTCAGAAGGTAAAACATGTCGTAATTGATCCCACGTTGCTAAGCGTAAAACCTATCATAGACGGCAAGTGGCCAGATTGAATGCCATACTTCATTCATCCAGATTTCCCAAAATCTGCCGTGATGCAGACACTTATGTCTGAGGGAACTTCGAAATCCGAGTTCATCGACTTTGATTATCAGAACAGATGAGGAGAGTTGTGCATGGATGAGTAATTGCTAGCGGTTCGGCCGAATTCTCAGCACCAAGGCTCCTTCAGGCAGTTGTTGCTTTTCTGTTCCAGGTAGTGGCGCATGCAGGATTAGATGTGGGGTCGGTGGATTTACGGCATTCAGTTCCCAACTTAACCCCGGACAATAACGTGAGGTCCAGCGACCGCGATGAAGTAAGGTATCTGCGGCACCATGACGCAAATAGCCGAATCGCTTTTTGTGGTGAAGTGCTAGACGCAAAGGGGAAAGATCCTCAGAGAAGCTATAAACTTGCATGGGTCTGCTGGATTGCTTTTCTGCTATCGACTCGTAGGCCAAGATTGCCGCTAGGGCTGGTGCGGCAGCGCCCAGACCGATGTCCCACACAATGAGCGGACCATTGTGTTTTTCCAGCATGGCATGCAGAACGCTAAGGTCTATCTCAAGATCTGTCGGAATGGATGTATTTGAGGGCTGGTGGACAATGCC
>JAIWOJ010000328.1 GCA_020216965.1 Prosthecobacter sp. | reverse complement strand
CATCCCCCTCAGCGCCCAGGTCTGCTACGGGCAGCGGTGGGGGCGGCGGTGGCAACGGCGCTGGCACCGGCGGCGCGGCACGGTGCCCGCCCATCAGGCCGGGGGCGGCGGGTGGCCCCGCAGGCATCACGGGGGCTACGGCAGGCACGGGCGGTGCCACGACAGGAGCCACACCTGGCGCGGGCAGTCCTTGGCGGTTCTGCACGGACTGGTCTGCATCGCGGATGAAGTCGCGCATGGATTCAATATTCTCCGGCGTTCTGAGTATATACTGGTGCGGGTCATAGTTGTTCGGATTAAAATTGCTCACGGAGACCTTCACCTGACCTGGGTAATCGTTGAACGCGGTGAGCAAGGGGGTCATGTGGTTGTTCCCCGGCTCGCCAAAGCGTTCTTTATCAGAGTAGGCGATGCTCACGGGCATTGGGCCGCCAGGACGGTTTTGCTGGGTCTGGATGAGACGCCGCGTCTCATCAATATTGTCCATGAGTGTGGAGAGCTGCCCCTTGTCAGCGATCTTGGTGATGTTGCCCGCTGCAGCCATGGCGTTTTTTGATTCCTGGCGGATGGAGCTGACGGTGGAGGTTAGGTGCAGTCCGGCAGCATCAGGATTCGTGCGGGCAGCGTAGAGGGCAGGATTGCCGCCGAGGGAGTAGCCTGCATAGGCCTGCTGGTTCAGCGGGATGCCCATCTGGCTGGCCATGTGCTGCTGCATCTGGTTCACCTGCGCCTTGATCTTGCCTTCGTTGGCATTCGTCGGGTAATCCATCACGATCAGTCCCGTGCCTTGCTGCTTGGCCTGATCCGCCATGGTTTTGATGAGATCTTTGTAATGAGGGGCCGTGCGGTCCATGTCCGTGCCGCCAAAGAAGACCATCGTCGGCTTACCAGGCTGCGCAGGCAGGTGGTAGCCCTCGATCTGGTGCGTCTTCCCCGAATCTGGGGAGACAAAGGGCATATTGATCACCTGGAGCTGGGCAGTATTCTGGCCGCCCCCTGGCAAAGCGGTAGTTTTCAGCACAGGCACGTCCGCCGGGGTGACGTTTCTCGACTGCATCTCCCCAAAAATCTCCCTATTGGCCATGACGTCAGCCGCCTTGCCCATCAGCTTGCTGGCCCAGCCCAGCCCCGTGGGCGCATGTTTTTTCTGGTGAGTGGATTCGTTGCTAAGCGTGTCCTTCGGTTTGGCCATGGCGTGAATGGGGAAAGTTCGCTGCAAACTAGCCCCTCCGCCTGGGGCTGTGACCGGATGGTTCCGCCCAAGGCCGGCCCGCTGCCGCCGCAAATTTACTCGCGCATTTCTCAAACCCCAGCGTAAGCCCATGCCCACCCCATGAACCTCTACGAAACCCGTCGCCTGCTCGATGAATACCTGCTTTTCCACTACGGTACGCCCGCAGAGGTGCTGCCCTGGGCACAGGGGCCGAGTGATGCGCTCAGCTTCCCCGTGCGCTCGGTGACGGAATTGGCAGATTTTTCTCTAGCTCCACACACCGCACTGGACCTCGGCTGCGCCGTCGGCCGCTCCAGCTTTGAGCTCGCCAAACACTGCCCCCAAGTCATCGGCATCGATTACAGCCAGAGCTTCATCCAGGCCGCCCAGACCCTGCAAGCCACCGGCAGCCTAGACTACGAGCGCCTTGATGAAGGCACCCAATGCACCCGCCTGACGGCCCGTGTGCCTGCGGACTGCCCCCGCGCTCAAGTGTCTTTTGAAACCGGTGACGCCATGCATCTGCGCGCCGACCTAGGCAGCTTTCACCTCGTCCACGCCGCCAACCTCCTCTGCCGCCTGACTCAGCCACACCTGCTCCTCCAGCGCCTGCCAGACCTCGTCTTGCCCGGTGGGCAATTGCTGCTGACCACCCCCTGCACCTGGCTGGAGGAATTCACCCCCCTCGGGAACTGGCCTCAGGGCAGCACCCTGGACTGGCTAGAGCAAACCCTCAGCGCACACTTCACCCTGGCGGAGCAAAAAGACTTACCCTTCCTCATCCGCGAACATGCACGTAAATACCAGTGGAGCGTCGCGCTCGGCACACGCTGGCTCAGACGGGCCTAGACTCCGCCCCACCTCTCAGTCCGTAATCCGCACCGGCGTGCCGACAGGGGTATTGGCATAAAACACACGCGCCATGTGGGAAGGTAGGCGGATGCAGCCGTGAGAGTCGGCGTACCCAGGCAAATACCCCTCATGCATCCCCACCGCCCCCGTCACCCGCATGAACCAGTGCATCTTGGCCCCATCAAACCGCGTCCCCGGTGGGCGGGGATCTTTCCGGTTATCGATCTGCGTGCGCACCGGGCGGCCATAGGCATCAATGTAGTCCCCGTAAATCGAGCTGAGATGATCAGCATCTTTTTCCATGACACGGAAGTTCCCCTTCGGCGTCGGGAACTGCGGCGAACCCGTGCACACCGGGGAGGCACCCACCCGTTGATCCCCCTTGTAAAAATAAGCCATCTGCTCGCCGATGGAAATGTGGATGCGCGGCTTGCCCGGCACACCGTCCCCGCGCCAGTAAGAGCCATCACTCCAGGGGCGGCGGATGGCGGCAAAGCGGTCATTGGCACGCCTCACCAGCCCCCAGGGCGCAAACTCCCAGGAAGGCGCAGACATGCCGACATAGTAGCCCCCACCCGGGCTCAGGCCAGTGTAGCGGGAAGACTGGCGCACGCAGCCACTGCCCATCGCCAAGAGAGCTAGCAGTGGCAAAAAACGGTGAACACAGGAAAATAAAGTCATGCTCGTGACAGGCTGCTAGCATGATAAAGCAGCACAGACAATGCCGGGAATGTAAGCCCTTAGTCAGCTAGATACCTTTCTCCCGAAAAGAGTCAGCGATGACAAGAGAGCGCAGCAGCTTGCTTGGTAAGGAAGGGGGCGATGAGGCGATTGGCACCCTAGCCGACGAGCGATTGACAACGCCCATGAAGTCGCACCGCCGCCGTGAATCTGACAGACCCTTTGAGAACCGGTCTAAAGCTCAGGCGGCTGGACAAAAGCACGCGCTGAACAAGGAGCCCCGTTTATGAACCCTATAAAGAAGGAGCAAAAAACGGGTCGGAGATGAAGCTATGCTGTGCTATTCCTGCCGCCGTAGTTCCAAGCTTAAATCATAGCCACTATCATCTGCGACAGGATCAGCCTGCAAACTCAGCGACAGCGTGGAGTCTTTGGAGTTGCCGATGGAGATCATGGCGCGTTGACCGGGTTGGCTCACCAAGGTCGGCATGGAGAGCATGTCCACGCCGCGAGTGCTTTGAAGGGCCTCTTGCAGCCCACGCAACCGCTCGGGAGCGATGGCGCTGTAGTTTTCGAAGTCGAAGAGGTCGGGAAACAGGTCCTTCGCATCCGCGTCCGACACCGCGTCATCGGACAAGCCCAGCAGCTTGGCCGTCATCTTCACATGCCCTTCAGGCGTCGTCTCCGGCGTCACGATGGCCATGCCGTTCATGCCGGGAGCAATCTCCCAATACCCCAACACCGCCGATTCACCCGGCTTGAGCCGCACCCTGCCCTTCGAGGCAATTTTGAGCGGTTTTCGAGCTGCCGAAGGTTTTTCGGCCTTGGCCGGAGTTGGAGCCGATAGGCTTGTTTGGGGCACAGTCGAGACTTTGGACGCGGAAACCGGCTCTTTCGGCTGAAAAGCCGTCCGCATGAGCCACAACGCGATGAGGCAGATGACGACGCAGAGGAGAACGATGGCGCGGCGCATGGGATTAAAAAGTGGCTGCGGCTTTAGCCGCATCAAGAGGCGAATGATCCGGCTCAAGCCGAAACCAGTTTCTTAGCGCCACACCTCATCCTTCGCGGGATCGCCGGGGACATCGAGGAGCTGCACTTTGTTGATGCTGGTGAAGCGGGCGTGGTCGGTGAATTGGCGGACGATGCGTTTTTGCTCGTCGAGCTCGAAGAACTGGGCGGTGGTGGCGAGGTAGCCGTGGCCGAGCCAGTTGATGAC
>JAIWOJ010000327.1 GCA_020216965.1 Prosthecobacter sp. | reverse complement strand
GCCTGCGTGACCGCCTCACGGACATGAGTGTGCCGTATTACTGGCTCACCGGCAGCACGCAGAACCGCAGTGAGGTCGTGGACCAATTCCAGCAAGACCGGGATGCCTGCGTCTTCCTCCTCAGCCTCAAGGCGGGCGGCAGCGGCCTGAATCTCACCGCCGCCAGCTATGTCATCCTCTATGACCCCTGGTGGAATCCTGCCGTGGAGGCCCAGGCCATCGACCGCGCCCACCGCATCGGCCAGACCCAGCCCGTCATGGCCTACCGCATGATTACCAAAAACAGCATCGAAGAAAAAATCATGATGCTGCAGCAGAAAAAGCAGCTCATGAGCGCCAATATCCTCGGCGAAGGCGGCTTTGCCCGCACACTGGAGAAGAGCGACTTTGAGTTCCTCTTTGACCTTGAGGCCGAAGAGAAACTCCGCCAGGAAGACTAACCCCAGATGCCGAAATCCCCACAGACAAGCGTGTCTGCACCCTCAGGAACGCTGGAACCCGAGGGTGAGGAGCTGTTTGAGACGGGCAAACTCCGCGCGTATAGGGCCGTTTAGGGCCGTTTCCGTGCCCCGCCGCCCCATGCGCTATGCTTTTTTTGACCTCGACCACACACTGCTGCCCTTCGATACGCAGGCGCTGTTTTGTAACTTTGTCCTCAAGCGGCATCCCTGGCGGATCATCCTGCACCTCTGGTTCCTGCCTTACGCTCTAGGCCGGGCGCTGGGGCTGGTGGACACCGCCACGGCAAAGCGCGCCTTTCTTTCCTACCTAGCTGGCATGAAACGGGCGCGGCTGCGGCGGCTGGCGCGCGATTTTGCCCAGGACTGCGTGGATACCTGGATCTATCCTGAACTGCGGGCTGAGATCCTGCGGCACAGGCACCAGCACCGCACGCTCGTCCTCAATACGGCCAGCCCAGATTTCTATGCCCATGACATCGCTGAGGTGCTCGGCTTTGACCACTGCATCGCCACCCCTTTCAAGCTGACACAGGACACCGTGCCGCTGCGCCCAGAGATCATTGGTGCCAACAATAAACGCCAGGCCAAGATCACCGCCATGAAATCCAAGCTGCCCGGCGTGGCCGCGCTGACGGATGAGGAGCGCTTTCACTGCTGGGCCTACAGCGACAGTGCGGCAGACATCCCGCTGTTAGAGTTTGTCGGCAACCGGGTGCTCGTGCATCCCAGCCGCAGGCTACGCAGCCATTTCAGTCAGCAAGGCGTGACCGTGCTGACACCCCCACGCCCCTACTGGGGCAGGCTGGGGGACATGCTCGCCGCGCTGCGCCAAGTGCTGGGCCTGCACCGAGAGCGCGGGCCACATGCGGGCTGAATCTCCGATTTGCCATCTGGCAGGACCGGATTACCCTGAGGCTCCCCCCTTTGCGGCGGCTCGCCCGCTTTTTACCACTCTGAACCCTGCCGAGATGAATCCCCTGCCCGCGCCCTCGCCCGCCCGCGCCTGCGCCCTGCTGCTGGCAGCCCTGCTCCTTCCCAGCAGCGCCCTGATGGCTGATGTCACCGCCCCTGAAGCTGGAGGAAAGCCAGGCTTCCTCAAAAGGCTCTTCACCGGGGGTGGCAGTGAAAAACCGGCGGAGCCCCCTGCGCCCCCGCCCCCGTCTCCTGAAGAAGTCAAAGAAGCCCCCAAAGCCAAGCCTGCCGCCCCAGCCCCCAGCAGCGCGAAACGCGAAAAAATCACCATCAAACCCAAGGGCACCGTCACACAGACCACAAGCCAGGGAGGCAGCCCCAGCCCAGCCAAGCCAAAGAGCGCAGACGCAGAGAAGCCCAAATCCCCAGCCCCTAGCCCCAAGAAGGCGGAAACGGCAGCCGCAGAAAAAAAAGCCACTCCCCCCAAGCCTGCGGAAAAGCCTGCCGCGCCAGCCGCTGAACCCAAGAACGCACCCCAGACCGCAGAGGCCAAGCCCAAGACGGGCGATGGTGAATTTGGCAATGATGACGATGACAAGCAGACGGGCTCCAATCCAGCCCCTGCGCCGCCAGCCGTCCACCAGCCCCTGCCGACCAACACGAAAAATACCGGCTGGGAGATCGTGAAAGTGGGTGGCCGCGATTACGTCACCGGCGAGAGCATCCACAATTTCTACCGCTTCAGCTCCTACAAGGTGGATGGCAAGCACGTCTGGCTGCGCTCCAACAACCTCATCCTCAAGGCCACCATCGGCAGCCAGGAGATGCTCATCAACAACATCAAATTCATCCTCAGCTTCCCCGTCCTGGAATCCTCTGGCCGCGCCCTCTTTTCCCGGCTCGACCTCTGTAAGCTCATCGACCCCGTCCTACGCCCCACCTACATCAGCGATGCTGAGCCCTTTGACACCGTCGTCGTCGATGCTGGCCATGGTGGGCACGATGCCGGCGCGCGCGGCGTCTATGGGTATGAAAAGGACTTTGCCCTGCGCATGTCCTACGCTGTGAAAGACGCCCTTCAGAAAAAGGGCTTCAAGGTCGTCCTCACCCGCCCGACAGATACCTTCATCACCCTGGGCGGCCGCGTCGCGATTGCCAATGCCACTCCGCGCAGCATATTCATCAGCCTGCATTTCAACTCCGGCGGCAGCGCTGCCACCGGCATTGAAACCTTTGCCCTCACCCCGCAGGGCAGTGCCGCCAGCCTGGAGCGCGGCGGCGGTTACAATGCCTACGGCCTGACCGGCAATTCGCACGACTCCGCCAACATCGCCCTGGCCACCGCCGTGCACGCCATGGTCATCAGCCGCTTCAAATTCGTCGATCGTGGCATCAAGCGCGCCCAGTGGAGCGTGCTCACCGGCTGCAAGCGCCCCGGCATCCTGTTTGAGGGCGGCTTCGTCACCAATGGCAATGAGTGCCGCCTGATCGCCTCGGAGACCTACCGCACCTCCGTCGCAGGAGCCATCGCCGATGCCGTGGTGAACTACCGCACCGCCCTCCGCGGGGCGATGACCAAGCAGCGCTAGGCCAGCGTTTCGGCTCGGCGCGTGAGTGATGCGCACGCGCTCGTCTGCGGAAGCTTCTGCACCCAGGCTAGGCTCAGGGCACCTCGTAGGTCGCTAGGCTGTTGAGGTCAAAACGCGCGGTGCCCACCTCTGCGGCGATTTCATTCAGCGCCTCCACCTCCGCCGTGCTGAAGAGCAGGCCGCCCGCCTTCGCCGTGTGCGCGGCGTTCTGCGCCTCAGGCTGGCCGGGCAACATGCAGCCCTCATTGCCGTGGCCGAGGATGTCATCGATGACTGCCTTCACATTTTCAGAAAAACTGCGGCCTTTGGCAAAGAGGCCACTGCTGATGGCATCGGGGTGGATGACCTGGAAGTAGAAGCTGCTGGTGCGCTTTTCACCGGCAGGGAAGGGCTGGCTCTTGATGTCAGGATGCGCGCCGCCGCCGCGCAGGGTGGGCAGGCTGCCGCCGATCATGCCGCCCATCACCTCGATCAGTAGGCTCAGGCCATAGCCCTTGTGCGCGCCAAAGGGCAGCAGCCACGCGGCCTCATTCGCGTCTGTGGTGGGTTTGCCGTCCTTGTCCACCGCTGCGCCGGGCGGTAGGGGCTTGCCCTCGCGCTTGAGCTGCTGCACGCGGCCCATCGCCACGGTGCTGGTGGCCCAGTCGATCACGATGGGGAAGCCGCACGCGTCCTGCGTGGGCAGCCCCCAAGAGTGCGGGTTGGTGCCCAGCACGGGAAATTTGCCACCAAAGGGCACCACCTCTCCCAGCGTGGAGGTGCAGTTCGTGTAGGCGATGTAGCCCTTCTTCGCCGCATCCATCACGTAGCCGCCGCCCCACAGGTAGTGAAAGGCATTGTCCACGCTCACCTGGCCAATGCCATACTTGTCTGCCAGCTCCATGCAGCGCTCCATGGCGCGGAAGGCCACGCTTTGTCCCAGCTTCAGGTTGCCATCCCAGACCTCGCTCGCGGCGAATTTTTTTTCGATGACCTTGATCTCTGCCCCCGGCTTGCAGCCGCCTGTG
>JAIWOJ010000326.1 GCA_020216965.1 Prosthecobacter sp. | reverse complement strand
ATCGGCTCAATGGCACCGGGCACGGTGGTCAGGTTGGTCGCGCTGTCAGATGATGCCTACCGGGTGCGTGGCAGGGCGCGTCATGGTGATGTCTCTGCATGGCTGCCGATGACTGCGGCAGCGACGCCTGAGGTGGATCTAGTGCCGCGGCTAAAGAAGCTCTATGAAAGGCAAAAAAAGGTGCAGGAACTAATCGCGGCGCGGCAGATCGCGCTGGGGATGACGGGGGAGGAGGTGCAGGCTGCTCTAGGCAAGCCGAGCCGCAAAAGCAGTAAGCTCAGCGCGGCAGGTAGGGAGGAGAAGCTGGAGT
Organism: Prosthecobacter sp.; assembly: GCA_020216965.1. GTDB lineage: Bacteria > Verrucomicrobiota > Verrucomicrobiia > Verrucomicrobiales > Verrucomicrobiaceae > Prosthecobacter. The sequence goes on along the minus strand of JAIWOJ010000326.1, from coordinate 3,662 downwards.
ATGTGATCTATGAGCGTGTGCCGCAGTACACGACGAGCCTGGATGCCTTTGGGCGGCCGTTTCAAACGGTGACCTATCTCAAGATGGAGACTGGGAGTCTCTCCGTCATCCTGAAAGACAATGTGGTGGACAGTGTGGAGGAGACAAAAGGAAATCCGCTAGGCACAGGCGGCGTGAAGATCGTGCCTGGGCCGATAGTGTTTGGCTTTTGACCGCTGCCTACTGAAGCTCGCGCAAGGCTTCGCGGATGATTTTGTCTGGGCCGCCTGTGGGATCGAAATTGGGCTGTTTGATGACTTCGTTGACGGCTTTCTGTGCCTCTGCCTGCTTGTAGCCCAGTGCGATCAGGGCCAGGACGGCATCACTCACAGCTTGCTGCTGGGGATCGTGCGCTTTCTTGGCGACGCTGGCGGCCTGCCAAGCATCGACGACACCGACTTTGTCTTTGAGCTCTAGCACGATGCGCTCAGCGGTTTTTTTACCCACGCCTTTGATGCGCGCGAGGGCGGAGGTGTCATTGCGGATAACGGCTTCTTTGAAGGCGGGCACGGGCATGCCACTGAGCACGGAGAGCGCCATCTTGGGGCCGATTCCCGAGACGCGATCGATGAGTAGGCGGAAGAGATCGCGCTCATCGGCAGTGAAAAAGCCGAAGAGAGTGTGATCTCGCTCCGTGACGTGGTAGTGAGTGAGCAGCGTGACGTCCGTGCCGACCTGCGGCAGGCGGTCAAAGGTAGTAAGTGGGATGTGGGTGCGATAGCCGACACCAGCGACATCCAGGATGGCTTGGTGGGGCATGGATTCGACGAGCTTACCTCGGAGAAATGCGATCATACTCACACCAGGAGCCGAGCCATGGCGGGGGTCAAGCCGGGAATCGGCACTGGCGATGAAGGGCCTAGCCCGAGGTGCTGCATGGCCCAGAGTTGCCTTTCTGGAGATGCTGTGGACAATCCGGCCCTCCATGCCTGTGAGCACTGAACTTTTCCCGGACGAATCCATGCGCCCTACGCGCGTGGAGGTGGACCTGGGGCAATTGGGGAGAAATCTCCAGGCCATCCGGCAGCATGTGGGTGCGGCCGGGGTCATGGCTGTGGTGAAAGCGAACGCCTACGGTCACGGCCTCGTGCCAGTGGCCCATGAAATGGTGCGCGCAGGAGCAGATGGTCTGGGCGTGGCCCTGCTGGAGGAAGCTGTGCTGCTGCGTGAGGCGGGAATCACCACGCCGATTTTGGTCTTTGGCGGCATCGCGGCAGCGCAGTTGCCCATTTTCCTGCGCCATCAACTGACGCTCACCGCTCCATCGGTAGAAAAACTGGACCTCATTGACCAAGCGGCAGCAGCGATGGGGACCGTGGCGCGGGTGCATCTGAAGATCGACACTGGGATGGAGCGGCTAGGCATCCATTACTACAGTGCAGAGCGACTTTTGGAGGCCAGCCTTCGGGTGCGGCATGTGCAGGTGGAGGGCATCTATTCCCACTTTGCCAATGCAGACGCGGCAGACCTGAGCCACGCACGCCTTCAGTTGACGCGGTTTCATGAAGTGGTGAGTTTTTATGAGAAACGCAGCCTACCCACACCTCAGCGTCACATCGCGAACAGTGCTGGCATTTTGCAACTGCCGGAAAGCCACCTGGATCTCGTCCGGCCTGGCATTTTGCTCTATGGCGTGGCCCCTAGCCGTGAGTGCCCGCTGAGGCTGGCCGTGGCCCCAGCACTGGCCTGGAAAAGTCATGTGGCGTATTTCAAGGTGGTGCTGCCTGGGCACCCCGTGAGTTATGGCAGCACTTGGGTGAGTGACCATCCGGTGCGCATGGTGACCGTGCCTGTGGGGTATGGGGACGGCTACTTCCGTGCGCTGTCCAACAAAGGCCAGGTGCTCATCCGCGGTCAGCGCCATCCGATCGCGGGTCGGGTGTGCATGGATCAGATCATGGTGAACTTAGAATGGGGCACGGCCTATTATCGGGATGAAGTCGTCCTGCTCGGCTCTCAAGGAGAGGAGCGGATCACGCCGGAAGACCTTGCGGACTGGGCGGGCACCATCTCCTACGAGGTGCTGACAAACATCAATGCCCGCGTGCCACGGGTCTATTACCGCACCTGTGGGGAGGAGACCGCGCTTTCCTCATTGCCTGCTCGGTGAGCCAGTGCTTTTTGCCGCCGTGCCAGAACCTGCTCCAGCATCTGAGACGCCAGAATTTCTCCTGAATCAGACGATCCTGTCAGGCAAAATGCCTGCCGTCGGTGCCCCTGACCCCAAGCCTGAGGCGGCGAGAGATCAAGGGGCTGCCGGACGGCGCAGCCGTGGTCTGCTCGAGGAAAATGGCGGGTGGATTGATGGGAAATTCCGCCTGCTGGAAAAGCTCGGGGAAGGAGGTTTTGGCCTCGTTTATAAAGCGGAGCAGGTGCAGCCCATCCAGCGCCTCGTGGCCGTCAAGATCCTGAAGGCGGGTATGGACACGCGGCAGGTGATCGCCCGCTTTGACACGGAACGGCAGTCCCTCGCGCGGATGGAGCACCCAAACATCGCCCGTGTGCTCGATGCTGGTGAGACGGAGCGCGGTCAGCCCTACTTTGTCATGGAGCTGGTGCGCGGGCGCTCCATCACCAGCTACGCGAAGCGCCAAGAGCTGGATCTGCGTCAGCGCATCGCACTATTCATTCCCGTCTGCCAAGCGGTGAATCATGCGCATCAAAAGGGCATCATTCATCGCGATCTGAAGCCATCCAACATCCTCGTGATGGAGGAAGATGGCCACGCTGTGCCCAAGGTGATCGACTTTGGCATCGCCAAGGTTCTTGAGCAGAAAAACCTGCGCGAGACGCTGGCTACGGGCATGGACCAGCTCGTCGGCACGCCGGGCTACATTAGCCCAGAGCAGATTGAGCACGGCAGCGCGCATGTCGATACACGCTCCGATGTGTATGCCCTCGGCTCCATCCTGCTGGAGCTGCTCAGTGGGCGCGGTCTGGTCTCGGCAGCCGATTTGGCGAACCGGCCCCTTCATCAAATCTTGCGTGATCAGGTGGAGCTCGATCCACCGCGCCCCTCCACACGCGCGCCTGAGCTGAAAGGGGATCTCGACTGGATCATTCTCAAAGCTCTGGAGCGTGATCCCGCCCGCCGCTATGGCAATGCGGATGAGCTGGCTGAGGATCTGCGCCGTTATCTGGATGACCAGCCTGTGCGCGCCACGCCGCCCAGTCGGGGTTATCTCTTGCGCAAGTTTGTGAAGCGCCACCGGGTGGGCGTCGCAGCAGCGGTCGCCGTGGCACTGGCTGTGCTCGCCGGTGGCGTGGTCAGCACGGCGTTGTTTATCGAGTCTGAAAAAAACCGCCGCCAAGCGCAACGGGCATCCTCCATCTCGGATGGGCGCATGGCAGCGCAAGTGCAGCTCTCTGAGCCGCCAGACTATCCGAACGCCGTCGCGTTGCTCTGCCGTGCACTGCGCACGGATGCTGAAAATAGCGCCGCTGTGGTGAACCTGCTGTCCCTACTGGAGCACGCGCAGTTCGTTCAGCCCATCACGGGGGACCTTTTGCTGCCCGAGGGGGCAGATGAGGCTAGGCTAGTGGAGATCAGCCGGAGCGCTGGGATCGCCCTGGCCGTCTCCAAGCCCGCACAGCAGGATGTGCTCAGCTTTTGGAGTCTAGAC
>JAIWOJ010000325.1 GCA_020216965.1 Prosthecobacter sp. | reverse complement strand
CGGCGATGGCGGTGGTGTTGGCGGCTGCCTCCTGCTGGTTGGCGGTGATTTTGTGGGTGAGGATGGCGCGGGCGTCATGCAGATGGCTGTCAGCGGCGCTGCGCCAGTTGAGCTTGGAGGCGGTCTCGTTCTTGATTTTTTGGGCGGCCTCCCAGTCGGTGGGCAGGCCGTCCTGATCGGGATCGGAGACGGGGTGGAGGCCTGCGAGGCACTAGCACCCGAAGCCACGGGGCGCAGGCGGGGCGGAGCGCGAGGGACGAGCCTGACTTGCGAGGCGAACCCCAGACACCGCCAGCACGCATGACGTGATCGAGCCGAAGCGGGGGCCGGTTGCCTGCAGCGCCCCATTATGCGGCCTGACCACAAGGGACTATCGAAGACCATGCACCATCATCGAAGCGACTGACTCACGCACACCCCAACGCCCGCCGCATAATGCCAAGCTCAGGCTCCGGCATGGGTGGGTTGGGGAGCGTTGCAGGCCGGAACAGCATTGCAGATCATTGGTCGCTTAGAACAGTAGCGACTCGCAAATCATTCTCTGCCAGTGACCAAAGATCATTAAAGACCAGAAGTTCAGCGGACGAAGGCAAGGCGGCGCGTATCCTCTCCACGTCGGCTTCTTGATGACCGTTCTTTCCAAGCTGGCGTAGCACACGAGCTGCCAAAACGCGCTTCTTGAGAGAGAGATTTGAGGAAGTGCAAACCGAGATGAGGTCAGCAATCGGCTTATGCCCGCAATCCATCAAAACTCGGGCCACTGGGTAGCGTAGTTCTGGTGCATACATAGCTTCACCGCTCACCACAGCAATCCCTTTGATCTTGTCCAAGTTCCTTGCCATTACCGACACGAGAGCCGGAGTCTGTCGCTTCTTCATCTCCATCAGTGCCTGATTCCATGCGACTCCCGAACCATTCAAAAATGTCGTTGAGAGATGAATGTCGTCCTTGCCGACGAAGGTTTCACTCGAACTGAGTGCAAGTGACGGAGATTGCGGTGTGACGGGGAAGTTATCCGCTCGCAGTTGAGCCACTGGCTGTTGCGGGGCTGTTGCGGGCTGACGTGCCTGGGGTGTTTTAGGCGTGGAAGAAGCCTCGCCGGTATTCTTATCGCATCCAGCGATTGCCAGCATGAAGAACCAGGCTACCACCAACAGTTCGAGTTTCATCTTCATGGGTTGTTTAATGCTGGAAGTTGCACATGCCCTGCTTTCACCTCGTTCTGGAAGTTCGGGTCGAAAATCCACACACGCTGGTTGTTTTGCATATTGAAGCCTGACTTTGACTGATAGTGCCAAGTCTCTTGATCGCTGGACCTCGATCCGGGTGCGTTATTGTCAGGTCGCTGCCCATCGAACTTCACACGAACCCACTCATAGAAGTTCGCCATGTCTTGAAGGAGCTCAGTGGGCAAAGGCTGCATGTTTTGCACATTCGCACCTGGCACGTCAGTATCGTAAATGTGCAGATTCTTCGGATCGACATCTTCGTCATTTGGAGTCCCGTCATCATTGGCCGTGTCGCCTGGTGTGAACGTCTTGGAGTCAATCAGCGTGCTCTGCCACTGTCCGCCATTTTGAGTCCAGGTGAATGTTCGAGATTCGACCTTTCGAGCAATGTCGAACTTAACTGCAGCTTCCTTGTCTATGCCAGTCGGCTCAAGCGTAAACTCCATAATCATGCCTCCTCGCGGGCCTGCTTGCGTGAAGAACGGGCCAGGCAAAAGCAGTGCAGGGTTAGCCTTCCAAGGCTGGCTGATTTGAGCATCAAAGTCTGCCGGTATCTGCTGCCCCTGCTGATGAACAAGAGCGGTCTTCTTTGCCCACACAGCCGTTGCCTTCACTTTGTCGGTGCCGTCTTGGAGTGCGCCTTGTGGTGGTTGGTAGCCTTCCCAAATCTCAATGTCACGCACGGCTCCGCTCGCTGCTGTAGCCTCAACCCAAATGGTCTTGTCCATGCCGCCTGCCGGGATGTCGAAGAACACAGCGCCGCCAGTCTGCGGGATTTCAGTCTTCTTCTCTTTGTGCTCCCAGAACTTCACGCTGCCGCTCTTAACCGTGAGCTTCACCTTGCCTGGCATCCCCTTGTAGCCGCCAACATAGAGTTTCATGAGGTCTTTCTCACCGGGCACATCGTTATCGTCTTTGTCGATGGTGCCGTCTCCGTCGGTGTCGTTCAGATTGGCGACAGTGAACGCTCCAACACCGGTTTTATCGGCGACTTCTGTGGCGGCGTCCTGGCCGTTCCAAATCTTTAAGTCAATGGGGAGGAGGTCCAGCTCAATCTTTTGGTTTTCGGCGGGGGTATCGCCGTGGAAGTCTTCCATCCTTAGATGGTCGCTGACGGCCTCGCCGGGCGGGATGACGATGGTGCGTGGGGGGAGAAGGCGCACCTCGGGGTTGTCTGGGCCGAGTGGGGCTTTGAGGTTGGTGATCTTGAGCCGGGGGATGACGGTGATCTCCCTGCCCTGGGGCAGCCGCACATAGGCTCCCTCATGCAGGGCGACGAGCCGCCTCTGCACTTGGGTGCATCGCGCATGGATCGTTTGCCCTGTGCTGCTGGCTCCTGTCTCTGGGCTGAAGGGCTCGACCTCACTCTCGCTCCTGCCCATGAAGGCGGCTCCGCCAAGGGGCTCTGTCAAGCTCAGGGAGTACCTGGCGAAGTCAGGCAATTCGCTCTCGGCGCTGGTGGGCGGGGCGCTCATGGTAAAATTCGACATCCACTCATACGGCCCTGGGATCGGCATGCCACTTTCGTCACGGCGCGGTTGCCAACTCCATGCAGGGAAGTACTGCACAAATTCAGTGCTGGGATAGCGTTGGGCGCGCTCCATGGGATTGCCCACAGTGTATTCGCTCACGCCTGAGAAGTCAAAGTTCGTGCCACGGGTGAAGCGCGGTTCTTCACCCGGCAGAGAGCGGATGCGCAGGCCATTGTAGCGGCTGGGGGGAGCTTCTTCCCCCTCAGCGCCCTTGCTGAAGGCGACCCCTGAGATGCTGGCAGAGCGCTTGACGTATTGCCACATGAGGGTGTGCGGTGGGGTAGGCGCATCCCTGGGCGGTGGGGTGCCGCCCACGTCGTCACCACCGCCGCCGCCTGGGCGGGTGGCCACGACGCTGAAGGGCAGGATGAGGGTGGCCGGGCGTGAGAGGCCCGTGATCTCGGCACGGATCTGCACCTGATGGCTGCCGAGCTCCTGCGGGGCTGTGCCGATGAACTGGGCAGTGCCACTGCCATCCGTGGTGAGCGTGGCGCTGCTGCCAGCAGGCGCATCTACCCACACCCAATTGCCCCGCCCGCTGCCGGTAGCGGGCGGCTGGTATTGACGGAGGCGAAAGCCCATGCCTGGGCAGGTGAGGGTGACGGTGGCATCGGCACACGGTCTCCAAACACGCGGGACACCGGTGATAGAGTTTTCGATCGGGCGCAGCACCTGGAGCATGATGGGCTGGGGCAGGCGCAGCCCAGGCAGGGTGGCCTGGCCGCCGCCGCGCAGCACGCGGATGACGGCGGTGTCTGACTCTCTGGGATGGGTGCCGTTGAGGTATTCCTGGCGGTTGACCACACCGTCTTGATCGGGATCAATGAGCATCAGGCGTGCGTGTTCCGCAGGGGTGTAGCCCTGGCTTTGGGAAAACGTGGGCGCATAGGCCAGGGCGTAACCGGTGTGGGGATCAATGATCCTCGCCGCCAAAGCCGCCTCATGCGGCAGATGCACGGTGGCATCGGCAGGGTCAAGGGGGTTGAAGTTGTAAAGGCGCTCCCACACATTGGGCATCCCATCGCCGTCAGAATCGCGCAGATCCGCCTGGGGGTTATCTGCTAGACGAGGATTCGTCACCAGCGGTGGGGTGGCGGTGCTGGCAGATGACGCATAGCATAGCTGGTCCTTGCTTCAGGCTGCCATTTTGTCAATTGTCGCACACTGACCCCGTTTTCCCCGCTTCCGCCTGCCGTTCTCCATGCTCACGCACC
>JAIWOJ010000324.1 GCA_020216965.1 Prosthecobacter sp. | reverse complement strand
AGATCCCTGGAGCGCCAGAGGTGCATCAGCAGTGCGTGGAAAACATCCTCCGCCTGAAGCCGCAGGCCGACCACTACGGCATGCCGATGATGGTGGAGCCTCTCGTCTTCCAGCCCAACGAAAAAGCGGGCGGCTACATGGTGAATGGCGACCTCACGGCCATCATGCACCTCGTGCGCCAGGCGGTGGAGCTGGGCGCAGACATCATCAAGGCCGACCCGACGGATGACGTGAGCCTTTACCACAAGGTGGTAGAGACTGCGGGCGGCATCCCGGTACTGGTGCGCGGCGGCGGGCGTGTGAGCGACAAGGAAATCCTGGAGCGCACCCAGGGTCTGCTGGAGCAGGGCGCCGCCGGTATCGTCTATGGCCGCAATGTCATCCAGCATCCGAAACCTCGCGGCATCACCCAGGCGCTGATGGCTATGGTGCATGATGGAGCGAGCGTGAAAAAGGCGCTCAGCCTGATCAAATGACGGCCCAGGCTATTCCGCAGGCTCCATGGTGGCGCGCATGGAGCCCTTACTCTCTGCCATCCTGGGGTCTGGCCCATAGCCCTCTATCTGCTCCACGCGCAGTTCTGCGAGTTCCTTGTGGCAAGTGGCCACGATGACTTTCCCGTGCTGATCCACGGTGCAGGCCATCTTGTAGCCGACGGGAAAGTCATAACCAAAAATGGCCGCGAGCATCTCGATCACATAGTCATAAGTATGCGTGTCATCGTCGTGGAGGATGACGTGATAAGGCGGCTCTAGCTCAGGCAGCGGCTGGGGTTTGGGTTTGACGGGCGCCGGAAGCACGGGCACCGCACCGGCCATCGCGGACGGTGGAGCACTGCTGCGGTAGGGCGGACAAATCATGCCGTACCCATGCACCTGATCGGCAGCGCTCTCAACCATGCTGCAAAAAAAGAAGCGGCTCCCATTGCGGGAGCCGCCAAGCTCGCAGTAGATCGTTGATCGCTCCCCGCTTAGGCTGGATCTTTTTTCGGAGCCTCATCCTCTGCTTCAGGGCGGGGGCGACCGCTGCCCCCCTCCTGCTGCGGTGGACGGCGGAAGCCGCCTTCACCACCGCCTTCACCACCCGGGGGACGGCGGAAGCCACCAGGGCCGCCAGGAGGGCCACCAGGCCCGCCGGGAGGGCCGCCTGGGCCACCGCGCATCATGCCGCGCATCCGCTCAATGCCCGCCCTCATCTCTTCCTTGCTGACTTTACCATCGGCATTTTCATCCATGCGGGCAAAGCGGCCTTCGATTTCCTGCTTGGAAAATTCCACATACTCCTCTTTGTCCACGCTGCCGTCGCCATTCTTATCGATGCGGCCAAAAATCTCATCGGGGTTGATTCCAGGGCCACCAGGACCACCTGGGGGCATGGGGCGATCCCCTTCAGGGCGTGGGCCGGGGCGGTCGCCTTCAGGGCGTGGGCCAGGTCTGTCACCCTCAGGGCGTGGGCCTGGCTTATCCCCTTCTTGGCTGCCTCCTGGCGGACGGCGGAAGCCGCCCTCGCCACCCTCAGCCCCTGGGCGGCGGAAGCCTCCGGGGCTCCCCTCGCCTACCCGGCGCATGCCTTCACGCAGGCGCTCAGCGACCTGTGCCATCTCCGTTTGATCGACATAGCCATCGCCATTGGCATCCATCTTGGAAAAACGATCGCCATTGTCGCGCTTGGAGAATTCGTTGAACTCTTCCTGGCTGATCTTTCCGTCGTTATTGGTATCCGCGCGTTTGAGGAATTCAGCCAAGCGGCCGCCTCCTTCACCTTTCGGCGCGCCTTCCTGCGCAGCGGCCAAGCTAGTGCCGAGCGCGAGGGCGCACAGGCTCATGTAGAATGTGTTTTTGGGTTTCATGGATGGTTCGAGTCGGTTTGGTTAAAGACGACGCAAGCCTTTAACCAGGGCTCCTGCGGTGAGTTGCAGTCTTTTTAGAAAAGTCTGCTTAACCTAAACCGGGAATGGAGAGCCAAAAACGAGGCGAAAAGAAGGTTCTGTAGAAGGGAAAATGCCCATCGCGGAGCGATGGAATTTGCTCACTTGCATTTTTGCAATTTCCCCTTCTTTGACGCACGCCATTCACGAATTAGGGTTGCACTCCGTTCTGGCAAAGCAGGCGTTTGCTCAAAAAATAAGAGCCGCGCAGAATGATACCGGATTCCGATGCTTGATGGGAAACTTTGACTGCTTGGCTACGGAGCCTCATGAGGCTGATCGTCAGGCAAAGGGGGCGGCAGGGCGTCTAGTGTGTTGATGAGGCTGACGGCGCGCTCTACGGTTTTGTCGAGCCGGAAGAGGAGCTGGGGGCTGTGCTTTAGTTTCACACGTTTGTAGAGCTCGCGCTGGATGGCTCCTTTTTCTCGATTTAATTTTTCGATGACGCCGGCCTCATCACGCGCTTTGCCCAGGATGCCTACCCAGACACTGGCCTGGCGCAGGTCTGGCGCGGTGACTACCTCATGGATGGTAAGTACGATTTCATCAAACCGGTAATAGCGCTCAAGCACTGTGCTTAGCTCACGCTTCATCAGTTCATTCACACGGTCTAGGCGCTGGGACATCTTCTAGGGGGCAATTGAGGAGTCGCCGCATCACACGGCGGGCGTTGGCTTCAAAGTGTTTGAGGGATTTTTTCCAGCTCGTAGCACTCAATGATATCGCCCTCCTCATACTCTGAAAAGCCTTGGAGCTTGATGCCACATTCGAGGCCATTGCGGACTTCTGGCACCTCGTCTTGGAAGCGGCGTAGGGTCTCAATGGAGCCATCATACACCGGCTGTCCGTCACGCAGCACACGGGCACGCTGTTTGCGATCGATACGACCATCGATGACTTGGGAACCGCCAACCCAGCCTTTCTGCACTTTGAAGATTTGTTTCACTCTGGCATGGCCTAGGACTTTCTCGCGGGTGAGCGGATCCAACATGCCGGTCATGGCTTCTTTTACCTGGTCGATCAGCTCGTAAATGATGGAGTAGAGCTTGATCTGCACGCCTTCACGCTTGGCTGTGGCCAGGGCTTTGTTTTCTGTCTTGGTATTGAATCCGATGACGACAGCATCTGAGCCTGAGGCAAGGAGGATGTCTGACTCGTTGATGGGGCCGACATCACTGTGGAGGATGCGGAGGTTGATCTTATCGCTTTCGATCTCCTCCAGGCATTTCGTGATGGCTTCCAGGGAGCCATGCACATCTGTTTTGAGCACGATTTTGAAGACTTTTTTCTGGCCTTCTTCGATGTTGGCAAAGAGATCCTCCATCGTGGCGCGACGGCGGGTGACGAGCTTGGCCTGACGCATCTCTTCCAGACGTTCTTCGCTCAACTTGCGGACGGCGCGTTCGCTTTCCATGACGACGACTTCATCGCCCACCCTGGGCATGTCACTGAAGCCAACGACTTCCACGGGCATACCGGGACGGACTTCTTTGACGGGCTGGCCTCGGTCGTTAAGCAATGCCTTGGTCTTGCCCCAGTGCGGGCCGCAGATGAAAGGCTGGCCTACTTTGAGGGTGCCCTGGCGGACGATGACCGTGGCCACGGGGCCTTTGCCAGGAACCATGCTGGACTCAATGATGGTGGCACGCGGGGGGGCTTTGGGGTCTGCTTTGAGCTCAAGGACTTCCGCCTGGAGAGCCATGGTCTCTAGGAGGTTGTCGATACCGGCACCGGTTTTGGCAGAGACCTCCATGCATTCGATATCGCCACCCCAATCTACCGGCATGAGGCCGACATCCTGGAGCTGGGACTTCACGCGCATGACATTGGCGGTGGGTAGGTCACACTTATTGATGGCGACCATGATCTGCACATCTGCGGCCTTGGCGTGGTTCAATGCCTCGCGCGTTTGGGGCATGATGCCATCGTCTGCAGCGATGATGAGAACGACGATATCGGTGACGTTTGCGCCCCGTGCCCTCATGCCAGAGAAGGCTGCGTGACCTGGGGTGTCAATGAAGGTGATGGGTTTGCCATCATGAAAGACAGAGTAGGCA
>JAIWOJ010000323.1 GCA_020216965.1 Prosthecobacter sp. | reverse complement strand
CAGCCGGGGAGGTCGGCCAGGGCAGCGGTGATTTCTTCAGCCGTGAGGAGGTCTCTTTTCATGGGGTGCGAAAGCCGTGTTCATCCGCCAGCCGCAGGCAATCCGCCACGGGGCGCAGTCCGCCCGAGGGCGTCGGATCCGTCAGGCAGGCAGCGGCGGTGCAGACGGCCAGGGTCAGGCAATCGGCCGTGGACCAGCCTTCATGGATGCCATGCAGGTAGCCTGCGGCAAAGGCATCCCCTGCACCCGTGGCCCCGAGGATGAACCCAGGCGGCAAATTGAGTGAGGCCTGGATGGAGACGCTGCCATCCCGGTCCGCGACGACAGCCCCTGCCTCAAAATGCACCACGACCTGCCTGCGCACTCCTTTTGCCAATAGAGCGCGGGCAGCGTCTGCCACCGCCTGGGTATCCACGGGTTGCGTCTTGAGATGCCGATCGATGATTTTGCCAGCCTCCACCTCGTTGATGATAAGATAGTCCGTGTGAGGCAGCGCCGCTTCAGCGATGATGCGGAAGTCGGGGTTCTCGGTGCTGACGATGTCCACGCTGGTGCTCAGGCCCGCCGCACTGGCGGCGGCTAGGACGCGGGCGGCAGGGGTGCCCCCGCCCGGCAGCAGGCGGTCCATCTCATCCAGCAGCATCAGGTAGGCCAGGTGAAAGTGCCGCGCCCGCGTGCGGGTAAAGTCAAAATGCGCCTCGCCCAGCAGCGCGTTGGCGCCACGTTGATGGAAAAAGGTCCGCCTGCCGGTGGCAGCCACGGTCATCGCATCGGTGTAGGATGTGGGCGCGAGTTCTGTCTGCTGGAGCTGACTCGTCTCAATCCCCGCCCTGGAGCAATCCTGAAGGATGCGTGCACCAGCATCATCTGCACCGACGAGACCGACGGCGCAAAGCGGATAAGGAACACGCATGGCAGCCAGGTCCTTGAGGACGTTGTAAGGGCCACCGCCGTTGCTGGAGGTCTCACGCAGGATGTCCGCCAGCATGTCCTGCTCTGGGTAGGCATTGATGAGCTTGACGTGGTCGATGATGAAATTTCCGCCAGAGAGAATGCCGCTGCGCATGGGAGATAGGCTTTTTTCCCTGACGAAATAAAGGAAGCTGCGGGAGGCGTCGAGGGGGTTTCTCACTCAAGCGCGATACCATCTCTGACAAAAGAGTCACAAATGGATAGAAAAAGGAGGTCTATTGATGGGAAAACAGGCTTCCCACGACGCCGCCAGAAGCCGCAAAATACGCCCATGGCCGTTTTTTGCACCTCCTCCCGCCCGTTTCACCGTCACGGGCTGCACCTAGGTATGCTGCTCCTGCTGACAAGTGCTGCCACGGCACAGGCAGACTGGAAGGCTGGCACCGCCAGTGTGGACATCACCCCGGAGAAACCGGTGCGCCTCAGCGGCTACGGCAGCCGCACCAGCCCGCACGAGGGCGTGGCGATGCCCCTGTATGCCAAGGCACTGGCGCTGACCTGGGCAGATGAAGCCCCCACCGTCATGCTCACCGTGGACAACTGCGGGGTGCCTGCCGAAATGCGCGCCCAAGTGCTAGCGCGCGTGAAACAGGCGGGTTGGAGCATCGCAGACGAGCGCTTTTCCTTACACTCCAGCCATACCCACTGTGCCCCCATGCTGCCTGGCGTGCTGCCCTTTCTCTTCGGCCAAGATTTGAGCCAGGAGGAGGCCGCCGCCGTGCGCGAGTATGGGGCCCTGCTAGTCACCAAGATGGCTGAGGTGGTCATCTCCGCCCTCAATGCCCAGGCACCCGCCGAGGTGGCCTGGGGCGTGGGAAAGGTCAGCTTCGCCCTGAACCGGCGGCTCCCCACGCCGACAGGCTTTAGCAATGCCCCCAACTTCAACGGCCCCGTGGACCATGCGCTGCCGGTACTGCGGGTAAGGTCTCCTGACGGCACGGTGAGGGCCGTTCTGACGAGTTACGCCTGCCACTGCACCACCCTCAGCATCAATAAAACACACCCCGACTGGGCTGGCTGGGCGCAGAAAGAGCTGGAATTCCGCTTCCCCGGTGCTGTAGCACTCACCGCGATCGGCTGCGGTGCGGACCAAAACCCCTACCCCAGGCGCGAGCTGCCCCATGCCAAGCTCCACGGCTGCTCCTTGGCTGCCGCTGCGGCCAAGGTTATCGGCAGTGAAATGAAGCCCCTCAGCGGCCCCGTCACCTGTTCCAGCCGTGAGATCATGCTGCCCTACGACACGCTGCCAGACGAGGCCGGCTGGCAAGCACGCACCCAGGATAAACACAAATGGACCGCCATGCACGCCCGCCATTTCCTCGGCATGATCCAGCGCGGGGAAAAACCGCCCTCTGCCCTGCCCTATTCCGTGCAGGTCTGGGCCTTTGGGGAAAGTCTGCTGGTGATCAATCTCCCTGGAGAGGTCGTGGTGGACTATGGCCTGCGCTTCAAACGCGAATTTGATCCCGCACGCACCTGGGTGAACGCCTACACCAACGACGTGCCGTGCTACATCCCCTCCCAGCGCGTGTGGGAGGAGGGCGGTTACGAGGCTGCTGGGGCCATGATTTACTATGGCCGTCCCGCACGCTTCGCCACAGGCATTGAGGAGATCATCGCCCGCGCCGTGGCCGCTCTCGTGCCGCAGACGTTCAAGGCCACCAAAGTGGAGCCTGGCACCCGAATGCCCAGCAAATCCGGCCTCTTTGCCCCACAGAACAGCAGTGCCCCGGTGGAGTGATTCCTGGTAAAAGAAGGCGCACGGGAAAGCTCCCGTGCGCCCGACTTTACGCAACAAACCATGGATCCAACCGAGAAGCCTGGAAAATCAGAAGCGGATGCAAAGATCGAAGGTGAAGCGATCGTCCGTCAGGTCATGCGGGCCGATGACCGACTTCTCGTAGGCGACCCCGATGTCCAGGTTCTTCAAGATGCGGGAGCGGAAGCCCACGCCCAGAAGACCCTGCGTCGCGCCGTTGGACTGGCTGGAGCCAAAGTTGATCACATCATAGCCCTCGCTGTTGATCGGCAGGCCCTTGCCATCGTTGAGCACACTAAAGGCATTGAAGCTGAGGAACGGGATAAACCAACGGCAGGTGTAGTAGTCCAGCATCAGGCTATAATGCGCCACGGTGCTCTGTTCATCCCCATCCACCGGGATGCGCACGCCCAGGTTGCCAGAGAGGTGGAGATCCCCAAAGCCTTTCTGGAAGGACACAAAGGGGTTGAACTCGCCGCCTCCGCGGCCCTGGAAGACCTGGTCATCCCCTGTGGGAATGTGGAAGGTCAGACCTGGGGTCAGGATGAACTGAGCGGGCTCGTTATCGATCAGCGCATACTTGAAGCCCGCCGCTAGGTCCATCCAGCCATCAGGATTGCCCAGGGCATCGTTATTGATGTCAAAATAGCCATCCTGCGTGGCGATGAAGGCCAGGCGATCGGTGATGGCATAGCGGATCTGCAGCGCGTAAAGCTGGGCTGAACCACCGCCCACGATGAAATCATTGTGGATGTTGTGGTAGGCGAAGATCGGGCGGATCTCAGAGCGGATGACGGCGTCTTCAAAGAAGATCGGGTTCGTCACCGGCGCGATGGTGTGCTCCTTCCAGCTCACCGCCTCAGGCGGCGTGGTCGGAGCCTTGGCCGAAGCGGCCACGGGGGCACCAGCGTTGACGTGAGAAACCAAAGACACGGCTGCCACAGCACCAAGACTGAGCAACCACCGAGAGCGGGAGTTGGGTTTGGGGTCCATGGCAGTACCTAAGCAGCGAGACCTGCCTGATGATCCGCATGGCTTGTCACTCTCTGCGTCTCCGCTGTTCTGGTTGAACATTGAAATGGAGGCGCTAGCTGAACAGCCGATGAAACTCTCCACCTGGAACGTCAACGGCATCCGCGCCTGCCTCAACAAGGGGCTGCGGGAGTATCTGCTTTCCTGCGATGCGGACGTGATCTGCCTGCAAGAGACCAAGGCGATGCGAGAGCAGGTGGACTTGTCCTTTCTCTCTGGCTA
>JAIWOJ010000322.1 GCA_020216965.1 Prosthecobacter sp. | reverse complement strand
CTCGCACGAGTTTGCCGATGCGGATGTCCTCTGCCGATCTGGCGAGCTGGATGCCGCCGCCTCTTCCGCGCCGGGTGTCGAGGTAGCCGAGCCTGGAGAGATCCTGGACGATCTTGGCCACATGATGCTTCGAGATGTCAAAGGCAGTGGCGACTTCTTCGAGTTGAAATGCCTCCTCCTTCACTGCGGCGAACATGAGGACGCGAAGTGAGTAGTCACTGTAAAGGCTGAGTTTCATGGCGATGAGGTGGAATGAAAAGATGGGACCGGGAGCAATCATGCACCCTTACCGCATACTTTGCCACCGGAGGGGAAATGAAAATGAGAATACCCCCGCCATGAAAGAAGTATGTATTATGCTTCTTTTATCAATCCGGCCTCCATTGGCCGACCACAAACCCAAACAGCTAACCATGAAACTAATCCGCGTCCTGCTCCTCACTCTAACCGCCGTCACGTTCGCGACCTCTAACCTTTCTGCCGAAACTCCCGCAAAGCCCGGAGCGGCGGAGGTGAACACGGTCTGCCCGATCAGTGGCAAGCCTGTGGACCCCAAAATCACCACGTCCTACGAAGAGAGGACGTATGCGTTTGCGGACGAAGCCTGCAAAACCAAATGGGTGGCAGCGCGGGAGGGTAGCCTCTACCACAAGCTCGGTGGGTGGAAGGCCATCGACGCCGCCGTGGATGCGTTCTACATAAAGGTGCTCGCCGACAAGCGGGTGAACCACTTCTTTGAAGACATTAGTATGCCAAAACAGCATCGGAAGCAGAAGGAGTTTCTCTCCGCTGCTCTAGGCGGACCCATTCCATGGACTGGTAAGGACATGCGTAAAGCTCACGATGGCATGGGGCTGACAGAGGAGCACTTCAACGCCATTGCGGAGAACCTTATCGCCACGCTCAAAGATCTGAAAGTCAGTCAGGAACTCATCGACCAGGTAATCGCCGTCGTGGCGACCACCAAGGATGATGTCCTCGGCAGACCGAAGAAGGCCAGCAAGTAAAGTCCATCGTCTTGTTGGTGACATGCCGTCGTGCGTGCTGGGAGTGCGCACGGCGGCATTTTTTCGACTGAGACTGCCGTGCTCACCCTGCCGGTGCCCCCCTTGTCCTATCCGCACAAAAAAAGCTATGCCCCTGTCCCATGTCCGCCGCTGGCTCGGAATCGAGATCATCGAGGTCAGCCTGACAGAGAAGCTCGTGGCCACGTTTGGCGGCGGGCTGGCCCTTCTGGCGCTGGTGGGTATCACCGGCCTGATGCTCCCAGGTGGTGGAGGTTTGGCAGTGGTCGCCTCCATGGGAGCCTCTGCTGTGCTGCTCTTTGCCGTGCCGCATGGGGCGCTATCCCAGCCCTGGCCGGTGGTAGGCGGGCATCTCATCTCAGCGTTTGTAGGCGTGCTGTGTGCACGCAGTTTTGAACATCCAGCGCTGGCATCCGGCTGCGCGGTGGGGTTTTCCATCGGGGCCATGCACCACTTTCGGTGCATCCATCCGCCCGGTGGTGCCACGGCGCTCACGGCTGTCTTGGGTGGCAGTGCGATACAGGATCTTGGTTTTCACTACATGCTGATGCCGGTCATGGTCAATGCGCTCGCCATGGTGCTGCTCGCGGCGGCTATTAATTTCTTCTTCCCCTGGCGGCGCTATCCTGCCGTCTTCAACCGTCCTGCCGGGCTACCACTCGCTGATCCATCGCACACTCTTCCTGCCCCCACGCACGATGAGGTCGTCAAGGCGCTACGATCTCTGGATTCGTTCGTGGACATTAGCGAGGCGGACCTGCTCCACCTCGTCAGCCTCCTTCACTCTCACGGTCCACGTCAGGCTGCGCCACTCGCCAAAGAAAAAGCACCATGAACACAGACGATACTTCACAAGACCTCACCTCCCGCGCCGACATCATCCGCCTCGTGGACGCCTTTTATGACCGCATCCGCCGTGATGAAAAACTCGGCCCCATTTTCAACGACATCGCTCACGTGAACTGGGAGACGCACCTGCCAAAGATGTATGACTTTTGGGACACGGTGCTCTTCCGCGCTGGGACTTTTCGGGGAAACCCTCTCGCCGCACACGCCAAGCTGGTCAGCACGGCAGATATGAGCAAAGCCAGCTTTGATCACTGGCTGGAGCTTTTCACCGCCACGGTCCATGATCTCTTCCAGGGAACCAATGCCGCCGTCATCATCCGTAGTGCCGAGGACATGGCCAACGTCATCTACAGCAAGATCAACCAAGTGCCCGATCCCCGCTTTGATCCCGCCAATCTGACTCCTGAGCAACGCGAGCGCTATGCACGCTACAAACAAACCGAGACGCTCTCATGAAAAACCTGCTCGCTCTCCTTTGTCTCAGCATCACGCATCTCCACGCGCAGGAGTTTGACCGCTACGGCGGCTCCACGGCGGTCAAAGGAAGAGCCACGGGCTGGCTTCACATTGAGGAGGTGAAGGGGCGGTGGTCATAGACGCAGACTATGCTGCCACAGATCCATGACGTTTTGGAGGGCAAAGGTGGCAGGGAAGATGGTGTTTGACGGCCAGAACTCTCATTTCGAGCTAAAGCTCGAACTACTTTGTTTGAATTGCGGACTGGTCACGATCTCCAGCACCATGCTGGAAAAGGTCTCGTGCGTGGCGAGGCGTTCGAGGAGGCGTTTGTCACCCGGCAGCACGGCTCGGCCGAGGGCGTAGCCGAGGAGTTTGCGGTGAAAGTTGGTGCGGAACTCGTGCTCGCGGCTTTTGAGCCAGGTCTTCAAACCGTCCACGCCCTTCATCTCGGTGCCGTCGGGCAGTTTTTCGCGATTTACGATGGGTGAGCCATCGCGCTCGGTCTCGCGCCAGCGGCCGATGGGATCAAAGTTCTCCAAAGTGATGCCGGGTGGATCGATCTTGGCATGGCACGCGGCGCAATTGGCATCCGCGCGATGCTTGGCGAGCTGCTGCTGGATGTTGAGGCCCTCGCTGCTCTTCTCGTCCTCGCTAAGTTTCGGCACATTCGGCGGCGGTGGCGGGATGCGGCGACCGATCAAGGTTTCGACGATCCAAGCCCCGCGCTGCACGGGACTGGTGCGCAGCGGCAGGGCGGTTTTGGTGAGAAACAGCGGCTTGGTGGCGAGGCAGTCTTCATCGAGCAATCTGGTCAGCGGCTTGTCTTCCAGAAACACGCGATTCAGCGCGGTGTGCACTTCATCGAGCATTTCGCGCTGTCGCTCGGCGGTGAACTCGGGGAAGCGTTTCTCATCCGGGCCGGTGAAGCTCTCAAAGTCCTCAAAATGCCACACCTGCGCTCCAAATACTTCTGCGAGCGACTTGGCGCGAGGATCGCGCAGCAGGCGCTGCGTTTGCGCTTTCAGCACCGCAGGCTGCGTGAGGTCGGCAGCGAGCAGTTCGTCATCGGGTATGCTGGCCCAGATGAAGAAAGAGAGGCGGGAGGAAAGTAGCTTGGGCTTCAGCCCAACGTCTTTTTGGGCTGAAGCCCAAACTACTTTGTAGATGAAGCACGGCGACATCAGCACGGCGAGCAGTGGTGCCTTCATCGCGCTATCGTAGCTCACGCCAGGCTTCAAAGCGTCACGATACAAGCGCTCCAGCAGATCACGTTCACCAGCGCTCAAATCCCTGCGCCAGGCACGTCGTGCAAACTCGTGCACATAGCGCAAACCCTGCGGCATGGGTTGCGTGAGCGCGGCGATGCGTTGTTCGAGCGTTTGCAGCTCGGCGAGGTCTTCGGCGATCGCGTTCTGTCGCACTTGGGCGGTGGTATAGTGATAAGGCGCATTCGGCTCCTCCTTGTCCTCCCCCTGATCCGGCCACGGGCCGCCGATGGCTTCGAGCGGCGTGTGTTTCCATGCGGCGAAGACGTTGCGCTCGGCATTGAGGCCGACCTTGGTGAGGTTCGCCTCGGACACGTTGCGCTTTCGCAGCAGGCGCTCGCGTTCTTTGTTGTCTTCCTGTGCCGCATCGGCATCGCGTTTGCGACCGCCAAACACGAATCGG
>JAIWOJ010000321.1 GCA_020216965.1 Prosthecobacter sp. | reverse complement strand
TCGCAGTTGTTTTGGCCACGGATCATCAAACGTAGCCCCAGCCTGCCAGCGCGCCACCTCCTCGGGCGTGCAGAGGCAGGCTTCCAGCTCGCGCATGAAAATCTCCCGGTCATGCAGCGTGCCGATGATGGTCAGCTCATTCAGCCTGTCGCCAAAAACCGGGTGCGCAGCCTCCAGTTGCCTGCCCAGCTCCGCCTTTTCCTCCGGCAGCAGTTTTCCCAGCGGATCTTTCACCACCGCAGCCTTCCAGTAGGCCAGCAGCTCCAGGTCAATGCCAGCCGCCGCCTGATTCCAGAGCAGCACCTGCTCATCGCGCGAGGCCATCCACAGGAAGCCCTTGCTGCGGTGGATGCCACGGCCCAGCCGCTCATGAAAAAGCCGCCATAGCCGGCGCGGATGGAAAGGACGCGGATCACACAGCACCGAGCTGCCAATGCCATAGGCGGAGGACGAGCCGAGATCCTCGCCTGCCTCCTCCCGCCACGCGGCGGCCAGCAACTGCGCGCGGCCAGCGCTAAATCTGCCCGTGCCCAGCAGCCGCGCGGCAGGCACCTGCCCATGGCGCACCGCATGGACGTCGGCATGTGGATTCAGGATCTCCAGGCACTTCAGCAAAAGAGGCAGGTCATCAGGCCGCACCCGGTCGGTCTTTGTCACCAGCAGCGTGCTGGCAAACTGGACCTGCTCCGCCAGCAGGTTTTCCAGGCTGCGTTCTCCGCTTTCTTCATTGCGGATCAGCCGTTCAAACAAGGCCCTGCCCGCGCCATAGTCCTCCACGAAGGCCCTCGCATCGATCAGCGTGACAAAGCTGTCCAGCCGGTAGTGCCCCGGGCGGGCCAGGATCTCCTGGATCAGCGGCCAGGGATGCGTGCTGCCGGAAGTTTCCACGATGACATGCTGTAGGTCCTCCCGCCCCTGCCAGGCATCCAGCGCAGTTGCAAAGGCGGCGCGGCGATCCCCGCTGATGGAACCGGCATAAAGGCTGGCAAAGTTCCGCCTTTCCTCCGAATGCCGCTGCCCCGCGCGCAGCAGGTCGCCATCCACCTCTAGCTCTGCCATGTCGTTCACGATGACCCCGAGGCGCAGATCCTTCTGCTCTCGCAACAGACGGCGCAGGAGCGTGGTTTTGCCACTGCCAAGAAAGCCAGAGACGATGGTGATAGGAAGCATGACGAAAAGAGCAACTTGATTGCAACAGAGTCCACTCTTATAAATGCAATTGTATTGCGTTTATAGACATGAAACCCAAACACTCCAAGCTCCCCGTCACGGTCCTCTCCGGCTTCCTCGGCGCAGGCAAGACCACCCTCCTGAACCACATCCTGCGCAATCGCGAAGGGCGCCGCGTCGCGGTCATCGTCAATGACATGAGCGAGGTGAACGTGGACGCCCAGCTCGTCAAAAGCGGTGATGCCCGGCTCTCCCGCACGGAGGAAAAGATGGTCGAAATGAGCAATGGCTGCATCTGCTGCACGCTGCGGGAAGACCTGATGCAGGAGGTCGCCACGCTGGCAAAGGAAGGCCGCTTTGACTCCATCCTCATCGAATCCACGGGCGTCTCCGAGCCGATGCCTGTGGCGGAGACGTTCACCTTCACCGATGAAACCGGCCGCTGCCTGAACGACCTGGCCCAGCTGGACACCATGGTCACCGTCGTCGATGCGCGGAATTTCCTCGAAGACTACCACAGCACCGATGACCTGCAGGCCCGCGCCATGGGCGTGAACGGCGAGGACGCCCGCACCATCGCGCATCTGCTCACGGACCAGATCGAGTTCGCCAACGTCATCCTCATCAACAAAACCGACACCGTCAGCGCTGACGACCTCGACGAAATCCAGGGCATCGTGCGCGCGCTGAATCCCAAGGCCGAGGTGCATCTGACCCAACGCAGCGAAGTCCCCCTGGACGCCGTGCTGAACACCGGGCGCTTTGCCATGGCGGAGGCGGAGCAGAGCGAAGGCTGGCTGGACAGCCTCAGCGGCCACACGCCCGAGACCGAGGAGTATGGCATCAGCAGCTTCGTGTACCGCGCCCGCAGGCCGTTCCACCCACAGCGTTTTCACGAGCTGCTGCGCGCGCCCTGGAAAGGCGTGATCCGCGCCAAAGGCATGTTTTGGCTCGCCACCCGCCATGAGATCGCCGGCTACTTTTCGCAGGCGGGCGTGCTGCGTGACACCCGCGCCATGGGCTTCTTCTGGAGCGCGGTGAATGAATCTGAATGGCCGCAGGACCAGCAAAGCCAGGCCGAAATCCGCAGCCACATCCAGGGCATCTATGGTGACCGCCGCACGGAGATCGTCATCATCGGACGTGAGATGGACAAGGCCGCCCTCACTGCCAGCTTCGACGCGGCTTTGCTGGCAGATGGCGAGTTTGAACAAGGTCCTGAGGCATGGCAGACACTGCCAGACCCCTTCCCCCAATGGCTGCCTGCATGAGTGCCTAATATCAGGCCAGCCCACGCCCTTTCGTTTCCGGCGCTAGCCAGATGATGACCATGCCAACGAAATAGACTGCACAGAGCGCAGAGTAAGCATTGGCCGCAGAGCCAAAGGCAAGGATCAAATTGGCGATTTGTAGCCCACCGATGGCAGCGATGATGCGGCCCACATTGAAGCAAAAGCCCTGCCCCGTCGCACGCACACTGGTGGGGAAAAGCTCAGGCAGATACAGCGGAAAAAAGCCGTAAAAGGTCGCGGTCAGCCCGCCCATGAGAAAGGCCGTGGCGAAAAACCAGCCGCCCACGACCGTGTTGGTTTTATAGAAAAGCAACGCCGAGACCATGGCAGACACACACATCACCAGATAAGTGACTCGGCGGTTCAGGATGTCTGCCACAAACGGGGCCAGGAAGGCAAACAAACACGCCCCTAGCGAGGTCGCGATCTGTGTCCACTGCGCCACGTTGGTATAACCATTGGCATCAATGTCAGCCGAGGTGGACCACTTCGGTGCCTGCTGGGCCGCGCCCCAGGTGCCAAGCAAGGCCACCCCCGCGACGGAGGCCCCCAGGATCAAATTCCGGCGCACCGTGGCGCGGCTCTCACTGCTGATGCTGCCCGCAGCCTCCGCACGGCCCAGGTAGCGCCGCACCGGCAGCAGAAAGCCCCAGGCGACGATGGCAAAGGCGGCCACCGTGATGAGTGCCGCGAGCAGCGTCGTCACACCCGCCTCAATACCCATGGGCGACCAAGACCAGATGATGACCATCGCAGCGATCGCCCCGATGAGCACGCCCTTGAGGTCCGCCGTGCTCCAGTGGCTGGTCTTGCCCGCGGCCTTCTCCTCCTCCCATTTATCTGATTCCGGCACAAAAATGCGGATGAGGAAAATGATGAGCGCCGGCAGCGCGCCGATGATCATCAAAAAGCGCCACGCCTGATGGTCCAGCAGCCAGCCCGCCAGCGCCTCGCTGTCCCCCATGCTGGTGATGGCAGAGCGCACCGCATCGATGAAGGTGTTCATGCCGATGCTCAGACCGCCTACCATCAGGTAGCCAATATTCGCCGCCGCGCCGATGGCCCCAGCCACCAGGGCGCGGTTGCCATGCGTCCAGAGTTCATTCACCAGGGCCACGCCCAGCGCCCACTCCCCGCCCATGCCCAGGGAGGCGATGAAGCGCAAGATGGCAATGTGCCAGGCCTCAGTCGCAAAGCCGCACAGCCCCGTAAAAATCGCGTAGGTAAAGATGGAGATGGACATCGCCTTCACCCGCCCGATGCGGTCGCCCAGCCAGCCAAAGAAGACACCGCCGGTGGCCGCACCGACCAGGAAAGTCGCAATGATCACGCTGAACCAGCGGTCCAGGTCCATCGTCTGAGCTGCCCCCGTCCGCGCCAGCAGATCTTGCAGCGCCGGCTTCCCGATGAGGGGAAAGAGCCCCATCTCAAAGCCATCAAACATCCAGCCTAGAAAGGCAGCGAGCAGGGCAGCAGTGCGGGCAGTGGAGGTATGGGCGGCAGGGGCGAGTCTAGACATGAGAGCGGGAGGGAACGAGCAA
>JAIWOJ010000320.1 GCA_020216965.1 Prosthecobacter sp. | reverse complement strand
GAATGCCAAGCCTCCGCCCCCCATCCCCTGCTGCCTGAGGCGATGGACAGCTACGAAGCGCTGCTCGCACGGCCTGACATTGATGCCGTGTACATCCCCCTGCCGACGGGCATCCGCCAAGAATGGGTGCTGCGTGCCGCTGCGGCTGGCAAGCATGTGCTGGTGGAAAAACCAGTCGGCACCCACGCGGGCCAGGTGGCAGAAATCATCGCTGCCTGTGAAAAGCACGGCGTCCAGTTCATGGATGGCGTCATGTTCATGCACGGGCGGCGGCTGCAGCGGCTACGGCAGGTCTTGGAGGAGCAGGTCGGCCCCATTCGCCATATCGCCTCGCAGTTCAGCTTCCGTGCGGATGAGGGCTTTGCCCGAGACAATATCCGCGCCCACGGCGCGCTGGAGCCGCTGGGCTGCCTGGGGGATCTTGGCTGGTACTGCCTGCGCTTTAGCCTCTGGGCCATGAAGTACACGCGCCCCCTGCAAGTGACCGGCCAGATCCATGCCGAGGTGCGCGCAGGCGATGACGTGCCGCCCGTGCCCCTCGCTTTTTCCGGCACGCTGACTTTCCCTGGGAATGTCAGCGCCTCCTTCCACTGCTGCTTCACCGCTGCCCATGCGCAGTGGGCCGTCGTCAGTGGGGAACACGCCCTGCTGCAAGTGTCTGACTTCGTCTTGCCCTTTTCCGCAGCACACACGCAGTTCAGCCTCACGCGCAGCCAGTTCGTGCTGGATCGCTGCCGTTCAGATATGCTTGGCGGCCATCACATTGAGACCCTAGACGAGCCTAGCAACAACGCCCCCGGCTCCCAAGAGGCAGGTCTTTTTCACACCTTTTCCAGCCTCGTGCTCGAAGGGAAAACGGACCCTCACTGGCCGCGCATCAGCCTCCTCACCCAGCAGGTGCTGGATGCCTGCCTCGCCTCTGCCCGCCAGGGGGGAAATCCCATCCCGTTCTAACCCTCCCTTCCTCTCTCTTCCTACATCTCCCCTCCATGTCCGCCGATGCCGCCACCACCCCGATGATGAAGCAATACCTCGCCATGCGGCGTGAGCTTCCCGAGGATGTGCTGCTGCTCTTCCGCCTGGGCGACTTTTATGAAATGTTCTTTGAGGACGCAAAGGTCGCCTCGCCCATCCTCAATGTGGCGCTGACCAAGCGCAACGGCGTGCCCATGTGCGGCGTCCCGCACCACTCTGCCCAGGGCTACATCGCCAAGCTCATCAAGGCTGGCAAACGCGTCGCCATCGGCGAGCAGACGAGCGATCCCGTGCCCGGCAAAATCGTCGAGCGCGCGATTTCGCAAATCCTCAGCGCCGGCACCGTCAATGACACGAACCTGCTCGACTCGAACCGCCCCAATTACCTCGCGGCGGTCTTTCGCGACGCGAAGGGCAAAAAACTCGGCCTCGCCTATGTCGATCACACCACCGGCGAGTTTGAGATCGCCGAATTCAAGGACGCCAGCGAACTTGCCGATGAGCTGGAGCGCCTGCAGGCCAGCGAGCTGCTCTTTAGCGAGGACCAGCGCGATTTGATCGAGCATCTCGGGTCGCCGAACAGCGCCCTAGCTGTCGAAAGCTATCTTTTTCTCCTCGATCAGGCGCAGCACAGCCTCACCCAGCATTTCAAAGTGCAGTCGCTTGATGGCTTCGGCTGCCAGGGGCTCAGCGCCGCGCTCTGCGCCGCCGGTGCCATCCTGCAATACCTGCAGTTTCAGCTCCGCCGCAGTGTCGAGCACATCCAGCGCCTCCGCGTCGGCCAAACCAACGACGTGGTGCTCATCGATGCCGCCAGCCAGAGCCACCTCGAGCTGGTGAACGCCCGCGGCGGCACGCAGCACACGCTCTTGAGCGCCCTCGACCGCACCTGCACGCCCATGGGTGGCCGCAAGCTGCGCCATTGGGTGCTGCATCCCCTGCGTGATCTCGATACCCTCACGCAGCGCCAGGACATGATCGCCGCCTTCCTCGACGAGCCCATGCTCCTCAGCCAAGTGCGCACGTTGCTCAAAGAAGTGCGTGACCTCGAGCGCACCAGCTCCCGCCTCAGCCAAGGCAGCGGCAATGCCCGTGATTTGCAAGCGCTCGCCGTTTCGCTGGAGGTCGTGCCTTCGTTGAAGACTCTGATCAAGGAAGGGCGCTTTTTAAGCGCCCACGGTGAAGGCGGTTATAAACCGCCTCTCCTTGCTCTTTGTGACCGCCTCCACGACCTCAGCGCCCTCTCCCAGGAAATCCAACGCGCCATCGTCGAGGAACCGCCCATGCAGATCAAAGAAGGTGGCATTTTTCGCGAAGGCTGGCTGCCGGAGCTCGATGAGCTGCGGAATGCCTCCACGCTCGGCCGCCAGTGGATCGCCGATTTGCAGGCGCGTGAGATCGAGCGCACGGGCATCAAGAGCCTCAAGATCAAATACAACGCCGTCTTCGGCTACTTCATCGAGATCACCAAGGCCAACGTCGGCAGCGTGCCCGCCGACTACCACCGCAAGCAAACCACCGTCAACGGCGAGCGCTACATCACCGACGAGCTCAAGCGCATGGAGGACAAGATCCTCGGCAGCGAGGAGCGCAGCAAGGCGCTGGAGTATGAGCAGTTCATCGAGCTGCGCGGCCGCGTGCTGCAGCACCTCGCGCAGATCCAGGAGACTGCCGAGACCATCGCCGTGCTCGACTCGCTCGCGTCGCTCGCCGAAACCGCGCGGCTCTTCAATTACACCCGCCCTGTCCTCAACGAGACGCGGAATCTCTTCATCCGCGACGGCCGCCATCCCGTGCTCGATCAAAACCTCACCAGCGGCGAACGCTTCGTGCCCAACGACATCACTTTAGAGCCCGAAGAAAGCCGTCTCATCCTCATCACCGGCCCAAACATGGCCGGGAAGAGCACGTATTTGCGAATGACCGCGCTGCTCACGCTCATGGCGCAGATCGGCAGCTTCCTGCCCGCCGCCAGCGCGGAGATCGGCCTCGTCGATCGCATCTTCACCCGCATCGGTGCCAGCGACGACATCGCGCGCGGCCAGAGCACCTTCATGGTCGAGATGAACGAGACCGCGCTCATCCTCAACAACGCCACCGAGCGCAGCCTCGTGATCCTGGACGAGATCGGCCGCGGCACGAGCACCTTCGACGGCCTCAGCATCGCCTGGAGTGTCGCCGAGCACCTGCACGATCACATCGGTGCCCGCTGCCTCTTTGCCACGCACTACCACGAGATCACCGCGCTCGCGCAGAGCCGCAGCGCCGTGAAGAACTACAATGTCGCCGTGAAGGAGTGGAACCATCAGATCATCTTCCTCCACAAGATCCTCCCCGGCTCCGCCGAAAAAAGCTACGGCATCCATGTCGCCAGACTCGCCGGCCTCCCCGAAAACGTCATCGCGAGAGCCAAAGAAGTCCTCCAACAACTCGAATCCGGCCACCAGCCCGCCGAAAGCGTCAAAGAAGTCCCCGTGGCGACCAGCGTGCCCGCCAAAGCCCGCAAGAAGCCGCGTAGTGATGAAGATGCGGGGCAGATGAGTTTGTTTGGGTGATGATGACAATTTCCCTTCACCTCGTCTTATCATGACACTGTCCAGAGCATCTGAAATTGAAAAGTCCTTGATAGACCATCTTGAGAATCCAAGACCCAAAATGGTTGCGGACTTTTTCACGCCGCTTTCAGCAATCGGCGTTGAAAGCAGAATGGATATTCGGAATGCGCTATATCTAAACTTGGCCAGCTTCTACGCAAACCTTGTTCGAGAAATGCTACGGATATACAGTGGAAAGCATTCGACCAATACGTCGAGGCGTGTTCAGCAACTCGGCAACGAGTCCTAATGAGTTTCTTCCCCGACAAAGAGTTAGCTTATCTGGAGCAAGTTCAACATCCGTCGGAAACCCCAGAATATGCCAGAGAGTTCACGAGAGTGTGTGCCTTATATGATGCAGATGGCTTTTCGAGAGCGAATCTGTGGGAGAGTTTGCAAACTTCCTTCACACCCTTGATCCAAACTCGCCAAGCTACCTTGTTAAGGTTTACGAGAGG
>JAIWOJ010000319.1 GCA_020216965.1 Prosthecobacter sp. | reverse complement strand
ATGGCGATTGTTCGATGAAGCGGGGAAAAAGGCCAGGGCTACATGGCAGCCAGTTAAGGCCAGGTTCTTTTCAAAATCTAGCACCTGATGTATTAGCCCCAGGGCGAGTGGAATGTGCTCAGAATTTTAAGCGTCTTCTGCGCGGGAAAGCGTTGGCTGCTGCACCGCTTTCCAAGACGCTGCGCGCCGTTCAGGCGTTTGGAGTGGCGCGGTCTTGCTTTGAGGTGGGCACGGCAGCTTTGTCGCATTTGCTCCCGCGGGCCTTGCTAACTTAGGGTTTGTGCTGGCGAGGGGTGGATGCTTCATTTTTTCAGAAAAATCTCGCTGCAAATCACTTCGCGGATGATGGCGCGGAGGTGGGTGGTCTTGGCGGCGAGGGTATCCAGGGTGGGGGCATCGCTAAAGCGAGGCGCGGCACCGCTGGCATAGGTGAGGAAGTGGGCAGCAAAGCCGCGTGCAAGCTGTGTCTGGCGCTGCTGATAGATCGCTTTCCAGGCACTCAAATCGGCAAATGCTAGCCCGTCTGGCGTCTGGCCAGAGGGGTCCACTTTGGCACCCCGGCCGCCGCCATAGTTGGTGCGCCAGGCTCCGACGGGGTCATAGCTCTCGAGGGCAAAGCCTGGTGGGTCGATCGTTCGGTGGCAGCTCGCGCAGGATTCGTTGCTGCGGTGCTTGGCCAGTTGGTCGCGGATGCTGGTTGCGCCCCGGATGTCGGGCTCAATGGCGGGCACGCCGGGTGGGGGCGGTGGGATGTGGGTGCCAAGGATACGCTCATTGATGAAAACACCGCGCACGACGGGGGAGGTGGTGGTGCCGTCTGCGGTGACTTTGAGCACGGCCCCCTGCGTCACCAGGCCACCGCGGTGGCTCCCTGGCGGCAGCGTTACTTTTTGCAGTCCCTGGCCTGGTGTGAGGCCGATGGAGGTGAGGATGGGGCTGAGTGCGGACTTTTCTTGTGCTTTGTCGGCATCCTTTTCCTTGCGCTTTTTGTCCTTGGCGGCGGTGGCTTGGACGAGACCGCCCAGGTAGTGCCTTACCAGTCTGCCGTTGAGAAAGGCAAAGTCTGACTCCACGAGATGGCTGATCGGTAAGTCGGCGCGGAGCATTTCGGCAAAATAGGCGCGCGTTTCTTGCAGCATGGAGTGCTGGAGCACGGCATCAAAGCTGCGGAATTGCCTCGGATCGGGCGTGGTAAAATCGATCTCCTTGAGCTTGAGCCATTGATCCGTGAAACTGTGGATGAAGCGTTCTGCGCGGGCGTCTGCCAACATGCGTTCGACTTGGGCCGCGAGCACCGTTGGCTCCCGGAGTTTGCCCTGATCTGCGAGGCTATCCAGGGTGGCATCTGGCAGCCCCAGCCAGAGTGCGAGGGCAAGGCGCGCGGCGATGGCGTGGTCATCCAGCGGGCCTGGGGGCTCGACTAAGGTCAGAAAGCGTGGCGAGCAGAGCATGGCGCGGTAGGCTGTGCGCAGAGCCTCTGGCAGGCCGGTGCCCTCTGCCAGCGCTGCCCGAGCCAGCTCCTGGTAGGGGCGCAGGTGCTCTGCGGCTGTGGGACGGCGAAAGGCACGGCGAGCAAAGCGCGCCACGAGCCGATCCACATCCGCCGGTGTGCCCTGCGTGGGATCCACTTGGTCAAAGAGCGCCCGGCGCACGTCCGCGCTCGTGCCATTGGGGTGGATGCGCTCCATGAGGATGCCACGGTGAGCGATGCCACGGTAGCCTTCTTTTTCCAGATTTCGGTCCTTGAAGGAGACATTGCCGCCTTTGGCCCCGGTGGGGGCATTGCGGTTTTCGCCGTCATTTGGCCGCAGCTCTAGCCGGTGGGTCTCCTGAATCCATGCCTGGAAAACGAGGTCACGCGGCTCAGGCGTCGCCTCCACAAGGCCGATCATGTAGAGCATGGGGGCGTTGGATTCGCATTCGCCTGACCGCAACGTCCCCCAAACGACCCCATCGGGTCCAGGATTGATGGCCTGCACGTCTTTGAGAGTGATGCGATACCAGCCGCCAGCAGGCACCCGGGTGGCCTCCATGCGGCCAAAAAACTGCAGCGTGATAGGCCAGGTGATGCTGCGCCCGCCGCGCACGTCTGGCCCACGGTAGTTTCCGCGCAGGTTTTTGGCTGTGTCCTGCACGGTGGTGAACCTGGAGAAGGGGGCGTCTCCTTTGAGCGCCCTGGAAAAGGCATCCTCTAGAGCGAGGTCTGCCACATCGAGGTAACGTGCCAGTTGATGATGAGAGAGCTGCTGGCCGTCTGACACCGTCTCAAAGCCGTGGGAGGCACGATCTTCGGGCAAGAGTTCCTTGAGGGGCAGATCGATCCCTAGCAGGTCATGCAGCGTGTGTTCATATTCGGCCCGTGTGAGGCGTCGCCCGCGCACGCGGCCATGGGCAGCGATGTCCGCGCGGTCTGCCGCCAGCAGGGGCTGCTCTAGCTTGGCTAGAAAGCTGCGCATTTCCTCAGGGGCAGGCGGCGTTTTCTTTTTGGGGGGCATTTCTCCTGACTGCACCCTTTCAAAGACCCGCTGCCAGGTCTGAAAGCGTGCCTGATCCTGCACATCTAGCGGCAGGGCCGCCAGGTCTAGCCCGCCCTTTTTCACGTCTGCATCATGGCACTCTAGGCAATGGCGTTCGAGAAAGGCGGTCACATCAGGCTGTGCCCAGGCGGTAGAAAAGGCCGTGAGCAGGGCCGCCATCGCGAAGACAGCAATGGGTAGGGAAGAACGTGAGGAAACTACAAAGGGGGGCACAGCCCTAGCCAACGCCTCAGACCGGCCTCGGCTTGCCACGAAATCGCCCCCCGAGCTAGCAGGAGGGGGCATTGGGGAATCCGTTGTGCCTCGCGCCATGAAGGTTTGAGATATTGGCTAAATGAAGACGACAGAACGGCTTGATTCTGTGGTCACCATTCTATTGCCAATTGGATGGAGTGGATTTCACAAAACCTAATGACGTGGAGTCGATCACGAATCGGGGGATCGGTTCCGTGCACTCCGTGCTCAGCTTTCCGCATTTGCTGGTTGTTCTTTGCCCGGCATGGTAGGGCACACCATGCTTCTGACCACCGCTGCCCAGCAACTCCGCGAGACCTTGCGCCCCCTGCGATTTAGCCCGCCGACGGCCTACATTTACCAGCCGCTGGATTATGCCTGGGCTCCGCATCGGGCCTACCTGGAGCGCTTTGGGGATGGCCCCAAGAAAATCGTCTTTGTCGGCATGAATCCCGGCCCTTTTGGCATGACCCAGACCGGGGTTCCCTTTGGGGAAATCGCTGCTGTGCGGGATTGGATGGGCATTTGCGAGCCCGTCGGCAAGCCTGAGAACGAGCATCCGAAGCGCCCTGTGCTCGGTTTTGACTGCCCCCAGTCTGAGGTTAGCGGACGCCGCCTCTGGGGGCTCTTTGCGCAGCGTTTTGGCACGCCCCAGGCATTCTTCCAGGATCACTTTGTCGCAAACTACTGTCCTTTGGTTTTCATGGAGGAGAGCGGGCGCAATCGCACCCCGGATAAATTACCTGCCGAAGAAAGCCGGGCGCTCGAAGCTGCCTGTGATGCCCATTTGCGCGCCGTCATCGCCGCACTCAAGCCGCAGTGGGTCATCGGTGTCGGAGCTTTTGCGGAAGAGTGTGCCGCGCGCGCCCGTGAAGCCATGGCGGGAGAGTTTCAGGTGGGGCGCGTCCTTCACCCAAGCCCCGCCAGCCCTGCTGCGAATCGTGATTGGGCCGGCGCAGCCACAAGGCAGCTCGTGAAGCAGGGCGTGTGGTCGAGCTGAGTTCAACTTTTCCCATCGGGTCAGCAAGAGGTCCAAAAGGCCGATTTGAGCCGTCAAACAGGGCCTTCGGACGTTTTTTGGCAGCCAAAATGCTTGCTTTGCGCTTTTTTTATCCCCAATCCCAAGAAATCGGGTTGCCCCTGCGTCTGCCGCTGTGAGAAAATCTCGCCGCCATGTCCCAAGCCCCAGAAACCCCGAATCCCCAGCCTGAGCCCGCCCCAGCCCCTGGGGCCACGCAGCCCATCGGCTACCCGCCT
>JAIWOJ010000318.1 GCA_020216965.1 Prosthecobacter sp. | reverse complement strand
CATCAGTCGGGATCGTGGCGGGAGGAGACGTGGCAGGCTGGGCCATCCTCTCCGCAGACGCATCCAAACTTGCGCAAAAGCAGGTGCCGTCCAGAATGCCTGATGCGAACTTTGGCAATCGGCGACATCCATGGCTGCTCTACAGCCTTGCGTGCCCTTTTGGATGTGGTGCAGCCAGGACCAGAGGACTTGCTCATCACCCTAGGAGATTATGTGGACCGCGGGCCAGATTCTAAAGGAGTGCTGGACACCCTCCTGCAGCTCGAAAAAACGACGCAGCTCAAACCTATCCTGGGCAATCACGAGATCCTCTTCATCGAGGCCGCCCAAGGCAAAATCAGCCAGGAGGGCTGGCTGCGCGTCGGCGGTGCAGAGACCCTCCAGTCCTATGCCCCAGGTTCTCAGGAGCCCACCTTTGCAACGGTGGATCCTGCACACTTAGAATTTCTCTCAAAACGCTGCCTGAGATATTACGAGGATGCCTCCAACCTCTACGTCCATGCCAACGCCAATGCCTACTACAGCCTGGCAGACCAGTCCGATGACTGGCTCTTTTGGACACGTTTTGATGACATTTTCCCCCACACCTCAGGCAAGCGCATCATCTGCGGCCACACCGCGCAGAAAGGTGGCTGGCCGAATGTAAAGCCCTATGCCATCTGCCTAGATACCTGGGTCTATGGCTCCGGCTGGCTGACCTGCATGGATGTCGCCGCGGGCACCTTTGTGCAGGCCAATCAGGCCGGCTCAATCCGCAAGTTCCCCCTGGAAGAGATCGTGGACCGTCCTACAGAGCACGCCATCCGCCTTTCCGCTGCCCTGCCAGAGGGGCGTTAGCAGGCTGGTGCATCGCTCCAACTTCTTTGCTTGCGCGCCCGCCAGCCCTCCCAAGTATCGCGCCCGCTCTCACGCCACCCATGTCCACCGTCAAACTCGGCCTCATCCAAGGAACCACCTTTGCCAGCCCGGCCGAAAGCCTAGCCCGGCATGAGGCGCTGATCCGTGACGCCGCTGCTGGTGGGGCACAAATCATCTGCCTGCAGGAGCTTTTTAACATCCCCTACTTCTGCACACGGCAGGACACAGCCCTCTTTGATCTGGCAGAGCCCGTGCCAGACGGCCCCACCACACAGCGGCTATCCGCACTGGCCCGGGAGCTAGGCGTGGTGCTCATCGTCCCCCTTTTTGAAAAACGCGGGCCCGGTCTCTACCACAATACCGCCTCCGTGATCGATGCAGACGGCAGCGTGCTAGGCATCTACCGGAAAATGCACATCCCCCAGGATCCTGGCTTTGAGGAAAAGTTCTATTTCACCCCTGGTGACCTGGGCTATCGCGTGTGGGAGACACGTTTTGGCCGCATCGGTGTGCTGATTTGCTGGGACCAATGGTATCCCGAGGCCGCCCGCCTCACCGCCCTAGCCGGGGCGGAAATCCTTTTCTACCCCACCGCCATCGGCTGGCTCAGCAGCGAAAAAGCGGCCCTTGGTACTGCCCAGCACTGCGCCTGGGAAACCGTGCAGCGCGGCCATGCCGTGGCAAACGGCTGCTATGTGGCCGCCGTGAACCGCACCGGCCGCCAGGATGACACGGAATTCTGGGGCCAGTCCTTCGTTGCCAACCCCTATGGCGAGATCATTGCCAGAGCCTCCGTGCAGCATGAAGAGGTACTGATCGTGCCCGTGGATCTGCGCGCCGTGGAAGACTTTCGCCGCATCTGGCCGTTTTTCCGTGATCGGCGCATTGACACCTATTCCCCCCTGACCAAACGCTACCTCGATGAGTAAAGCCTACCCGAAGAACTACCGCCTACCCGCTGAATTTGAACCGCAGGAGGCCGTGTGGCTGTCATGGCCGCACAACAAAGAAAGCTGCCCCAAGACCTTCCACCGCATCCAGGACAAGTTCGGCGAGATCGCTAGCTCCATCTCCCGCTACGAGCGCGTGCGCATCAACGCCCCCATGCTCGCCCATATGAACATCCGCCTCAGCATCGCGGATAATGAGGGCGACCTCAGCCAGGTGGACATCTACGAAAACCTGACCAACGACGTCTGGTGCCGCGACCACGGCCCGATCTTCATCAAACACAACGAAACCGGCCAGGTGGCCATCACGGACTGGAAATTCAACGCCTGGGGCGGCAAATTCCCCTACGATCTCGACGACCAAATCCCCGCCAAAGCCGCCGCCGCGCTGAAAATGGAGCGCTTTGAATCCGACTTCACCCTCGAAGGCGGTGCCATCGAGTGCAATGGCAAAGGGCTGCTGTTGACCACCGAATCCGTCCTGCTCAACCCCAATCGCAACGGCGGCAAGGCCCGCACCAAGGCTGAAGTGGAAAAAGAACTCAAAGCCATGCTGGGCGTGACAGACATCGTCTGGTTCAAGCAAGGCATCGAAGGCGATGACACCGATGGCCACATCGACGACCTCGTGCGCTTCGTGCGCGAAGATGCCGTCATCTGCATGGTCGAATCCAAAGAAAACGATCCCAACTTCAAAGTGCTAAAGCAGATTCGCGAACAACTCGACGACGTGCGCCTGCCCGGCGGCGGCAAGCTGGAGGTCATCGAAGTCGAAATGCCCAACGCCATCGAGATGAAGGACTGGCGCCTGAGCCGCCTGCCCGCCAGCTACGCGAACTTCCTGATCCTCAACAATGCCGTCATGGTGCCCATCTTTGGCCAGAAAAAGAAGGACCAGATGGCCGAGGACAAAATCGCCGAATGCTTCCCAGGCCGGGAGATCATCCCCGTGACGTGCAAAGATCTCGTCACCGAAGGCGGTGCACTGCACTGCATCGCCATGACGCAGCCCAAGTGACGAGCCAGCAGCGCGGGCCAAGAGATCACAGGAAGCACCTCCACCGCCTTTGGGGGTGTATGATTGTGCCTTGATTGCCCTTCTTCTACCCGTCCGTGCTCTTGTTGAGTCAAATTTCAACCTAAAAAGGAAAATGGGAATCAAGATTACTGCTTCTTTACCTCATTTTCAGAGGGATGGATGAAACCATAGAGGCATAGATCAAGTGGATGAGCAGACCTTTCTCACACACTCATTCTCTGGGTTTTCTGCGTCATCTGCGGTTCTCATCTCTGTATTTAGTCTTAATCCCGTGCCATTCGTGACAGACTTTTTTATTTTGCCTGGCATTTTCCTGAAAAAACCCGTTCAATGAATTCAGACGCTCCATAGGTTATAGCAAAGGGCCATAAAATCGCTGATAAAAAAAACAGCAGATACAACAGTCTATCCCCTTCGGCAATGCTTACCTCCGCTTTGCCTGCCATCCATTTGCACCCATTAATCATGCCAGTGGCATATAATGCACCCACGAAGGTTTTTTTTATTAATTTTTTCATGTCAAGGAACTGGATAGTTGTTGTAGCAGTTTTGACGGCATTCTTCGAAATGATCGTCTGCTTGACTCATATAGTTTATACCATCAGCTGCCACCAAGCAGCCTCCTACAACAGCGACAGTTGAAGTACCGAGGGTTGCACCCTCTGCTAATATACCAGCACCAGCAGCGGCCACTCCAGTTACTGTCTCAGCCATTCCAAGCCCAGCTCGAACTCCCATGGTCATTCCACAACAAACAATGCACACTGCCTGAGAGTCGATACTGTCGCATATTTGTTCTTCAACCTGTCCAACAACCCAGTCAACACCATCAGATATCCAGGGAAACAAACCTAGCTTATCGACTTGATTCAATGGGTCATTTTTTACCATTAAGTAAAGATTTAAACCACCCTTCTTGCCTAATGGATCCCGAAACAGCCACCCTCCTAGATTCGGCGAGTAATAGCGATAGCCGTAGTACGCTAATCCGCTTACACTCTCTACTGGCTTCGTGCTGAATCGATAGCGATTTAAAAGTGCCGCCGATCCTTGCGCTATGATCGTCCTGCCGAAGCTGTCGTAGCGGTAAAGTGCAGACTCTTTCCCTTTGGCATCCGTGAGCAGGATCGCATTGCCGTTGCTGTCGTAGTGGAACCAGTGGGTGGTGCTTTGTGTTGGGTTCTGCGTTG
>JAIWOJ010000317.1 GCA_020216965.1 Prosthecobacter sp. | reverse complement strand
TTCGCAGTGGATGACGTTGCCGATGCGCGGGGCGGAGGTCTTGCCGTTGATGCGGTAAACGGGCTCGTAGCCTTTGGTCCAGTTCATGTCCTTCATGGGCAGGCCGCGGTTGTCAAAGAGCAGTGGTGCGCCCTCGGCGAATTCGTAGAAGGCCATTTGATTGTTGGCGGTCTCGCCATCGTCATCGTAGCCCCAGCGTCCGCCGAAGCTCATGACGCGCTTGGGCAGCATGTCGGGATTGCCGAGCGCCCAGCGGGCTACGTCGAGCTGGTGCGGGCCCTGGTTGCCGATGTCGCCATTGCCGTAGGCCCACTGCCAGTGCCAGTCATAATGGAACTGGGTGCGATGGACGGGGAGGATGCCGCGGGGGCCGCTCCAGAGCTTGTAGTCGATCGTGCCAGCGAGAGGCTTGCCGCTGGCGTCGGTGACGGTGCCGGGTTTGAAGAGGCCGTCCGCATCAGGGGAGAGCGGGGCAGCGATCTTGCCGATGCTTTTGCGTGCTTTGTAGTTGATACCGCGGCTGAGGGTGACCTTGCCCAGCTTGCCGCTTTTAACATACTCCATGGCAGCGGCCCAGCCGAGGTCAGAGCGGCGCTGCATTCCGTGTTGGACGACGAGGCCTTTTTTTGCTGCTACGAGGGATGCCTCAATCAGCTTGCGGCCCTCCCAGATATTGTGGGAAACGGGCTTCTCCACATAGACATGCTTGCCATTGGCGATGCCGGTGAGGGCGATGAGGGTGTGGGTGTGGTTCGGGGTGGCGATGGTGATGGCATCAATGTCCGGATCCGCACAGCATTCGCGGTAGTCCTTGTAGGCTTTCACCTTGATATTTTTCTTTGCTAGCTCAGCGACTTTTTTATCGAGCACGTCACTGTCCACATCACAGAGGGCGACGAGGCGCACGCCGGGGATCTTTAACAAGCTGCCGATATGGCCGGAACCACGAGATTTGAAGCCAATGACGGCGACGCGCACGTCTTCATTGGACCCGATGGGGGCTGCCCAGGTAGGCAGAGTGGCAAGACCGGCAGCGCCGGCAACAGTTCCGCGCAGGAAGGTGCGGCGGGAGGTTTGGTTTGTGTTCATGGAGGTAGGAATTTCCGAAGGGGATGTGGTTTGCGGCAAAGCCGTGCCGCACGATGAATGACAGGCTAGTGGGTACGATGGGAAGGACGCAACCTTTCTTTCAACTGCCAGTGGGAAGCTGGCGATCCTCTTGAGCGCTCAACTCCGCCTCTAGGCGGCGTGTCACATCGAGCGGTGAGCCCGTGCGGCGGGAAAGAAGGGCATACATCAGCGGCACCAGCGCCAGGGTGACCAGCGTCGAGAGACCGACACCAAAGACCACGACCACGCCGACGACGCGGCGTGTCTCAAAGCCTGCGCCTGCGCCCAGCATGAGCGGCAAGGCTCCCATGATAGTGGCGAGTGCCGTCATAAGAATGGGGCGTAAGCGCTGTTCACTGGCGGTGAGCACTGCCTCCTGAAACTCCATGCCCTCGTCCCGCAGTTGGTTCACAAATTCCACGATCAAGATGCCGTTTTTAGCCGCCAGACCAATCAGCATGATGAGCCCGATTTGGCTGTGGATGCTCTGGTTCATGCCCATAAGCATGAGGCCGAGAAGGGCACCTGCCATCGCCATCGGCACGGTGAGCATGATCGTAAAGGGGTGCACGAAGCTCTCAAACTGTGCGGCCAGGACGAGGTAAGCGATGAGTAGGGCCAAGGCAAAGATGATGCCAATGCTTCCCTGGTTCTGCTTCAGCTTGAGTGAGTTTCCTTTGTAGCCGATGACGGCGCTGCCAGGTAGATTTTCCCGGATCAGCTCCTCCATGTAGGCCACTGCCTGCCCCAGGCTGTAGCCAGGAGCTAGCTCTGCATCCAGGGTGATGCTTCTCATGCGGTTGTAACGATTCAGCGTGCCGCTGTCAGCAAATTCCTCCATTTTGACGAGGTTGGAGAGGGGGATGAGCTTCTTGGTGCGGGCGCTGCGGACGAAGAGATTGTTCAGATCCACAGGTGTGCGTTTATCTTCGTAGCTACCCTCTAGCATCACGTCATACTCCTCTCCCTGATAAATAAACGTGGTGGCACGTCTCCCGCCCAGCATGGTCTCCAATGTCAGGCCGATATCAGCCGTTGAGACGCCCAGATCCGCAGCCCGCGCTTGGTCGATGCTTACGCGCAGTTGTGGCTTTGTATCCCGGTAATCGCAGTCTAGGCCGATGAGGCCAGGATTGGCGCGGCCTTTTGCCAGGATGATGTCTCGCCACTGGGCTAGCTCTTCAAACGTGGGTCCACTAACGACGATCTCGAGCGGTTTGTTGAGGCCACGAAGGATCGCTTGGCGCATGACGACGGAGACCTTGCCCTCCGTCATGTCAGCAGTTTTTTTGCGCACGTCTTCCATGATGGCAAAGCCATCCCGCCGTGTGCCAAAGGGCGTCAAGGTGACGACGGCGATGGAGTCATTGAAGTCAGCCGTGCTGCCAAAACTGCGGGGTGCGCGGGAGTTCACTCGGGTAGCTTCATGGGTGTCTTCCACGAGGTACATCACCTTGTCCGTCAGCTTGTCTAGCGTCACCAGGGTGCTGGCAAAGGTGGTGCCTGGGGGCGAGGTAGCCGTGACAAAGAAGGATCCGCGATCCTCTCGGGGCATGAACTCATCCGGGATATGGACTAAAAGCCAGCCGCATAGGGCGATCAACCCGATGACTAAAGGGAAAGCAGATGCTGGGAAAAGTAAGGCCCAGGACAGCAGCCAGCGGTAACCGCGCTGCACGAGCCCAAAGAAACGGTCTAGCAGCCGTGCGATGAAGCCATCCCCCTCGCGCCCGCGAAGGATCTTGGATGCCATCATAGGGGAAAGAGTAAGCGCCACAAAACCGGAGAAGGCGACGGCGATGGAAAGCGTGACACTGAACTCAGCAAACATCCGCCCCGTATCCCCAGGCATGAAGGCCACTGGCACAAACACGCTCATCAAGACCAGCGTGGTCGCCACCACGGCAAAGGCGACCTGACGGCTACCCAGGAAGGCAGCGACGATCGGCTTTTCCCCATGCTCAATGCGTCGATGGATGTTTTCTAGCACCACGATGGCGTCATCCACCACGAGTCCGATGGCGAGCACAAAGGCCAGCAGGGTGAGTGTGTTCATCGAATAGCCCAGCGCCAGCAGCACCAAACAGGTGGCAAACACACTGACCGGCACCGCGACGGCAGGGATCAGCACGGCGCGGAAACTGCCCAAAAACAAATAAATGATAACCACGACCAGCACTAGGGCGATGCCGAGGGTGCGATAGACTTCGTGCAAAGACTCCTCAATAAACTGGCTTACATCATAGCTATTTTCCAAACGCAGGTCTGGAGGCAGCGTTTTACGGATCTCTTCTGCCTCCGCCCTCACGGCTCTGGCTACCTCCAATGGGTTGGACCGCGACTGGCGAATGATCCCCAGGCTGACCATCAGCACTCGGTTGCCCTTAAAAACGGTGCGCGCCTCTTCGGCTCCTAGAGATACACGCGCCACCTCCGCGAGGCGCACTTGGTGGCCGTTTTCGCCACGGGCTACGACCATACGCTCAAAGTCCTCTACCCCCCGGTATTGTCGGCTGAGCCTGACAGTGAACTGTCGGTCTAGCGACTGCACGGTGCCTGCGGCAGGGTCCACATTTTCACTGCGCAGCGCCTGTTCCACATCCACTGGCGTTAGGCCACGTGCAGCTAGTGCCTCACGGTCCAGCCAGACGCGCAAGGCATAGCGCGTGCCGCCATTGATGCGCACCCGCGCCACGCCAGGCAAACGGGAAAAGCGGTCCACCAGGTAGCGCTCTGCATGGTCGGTGAGCTCCAGTGTGTTGCGCGACTCACTCGTGAGGTTCAGATACATCAGCACCTCGGCACTCAGCTCGGTTTTTCCGACATTGGGCGGCTCGACCTCTGGGGGAAAAGTGGCCAAGATCGGGCTGATGGCCTCACGAATGTCGTTGGCTGCCGCGTCCAGGTCTCGACCCAGGGTAAATTCCACGGTGATC
>JAIWOJ010000316.1 GCA_020216965.1 Prosthecobacter sp. | reverse complement strand
TCGCAGATTCATTCCAGGCCTGCCACCGATGGGGCAACCTAGCTGGAAAGGCAAAAATTGGCACCTGACACATCGCCAGCATCAGCTTGATCTCCTTCACTTTGGAGGGCGGGAGTTGTTTTTCTGTGTCTGAATTTCCAGGTTCGACCGCCTTTTTGACCGCCATGCAGAGCGGACAAGGATGCTCGCCATCAAAGGTTTTGCTCACGGCCTCTGCGATCGACCCCTGCTGAGAAAACTGAATCAGCATCCCTGTCCAGGCTACCCCTTGCAGCAAGACCCACTGCAGGCCCAAGCAAAGACACAGTGCAAGCACCACCGCCCAGCGCGCGATGCGCTGAAGACTTAAACCTGGTCGGGTGGGTTGCATGTCGGGAAAAAATAATGCTGGATAAACGTGCTAGCACAAGCGCCAAGACAAAGAAATGCGGCGACGAGCGCGAAAAGGTGACGCTGTTTCGCTCGCGCCAGTGGGCCGACGGGAAATAGCCGCTCTGTGGTTTGGCTTTGAATCGCATGGCACGCATTCACTTGCCCCCAAGCGTTTTCGCTCTCCATCCATAGGAAATCGTTTATCTCAGCCCTTGCCATGATCCTCGCCCTCGAATCCTCC
Source organism: Prosthecobacter sp. (assembly GCA_020216965.1). GTDB lineage: Bacteria > Verrucomicrobiota > Verrucomicrobiia > Verrucomicrobiales > Verrucomicrobiaceae > Prosthecobacter. The sequence continues at coordinate 3,438 of JAIWOJ010000316.1, read as the reverse complement.
TGCGATGAAACCGCTGCCGCCATCTGCACGGCGGATGGGGAGATCGTGGCGGCCTGCGTAGCATCGCAGGTCGAGATTCATCGCCGCTACGGCGGCGTGGTGCCGGAGGTTGCCTCACGCAATCACATCCTCCACGTCAGGGCTTTGGTCGAGCAGGTGCTGGCAGAAGCTGGGGTGCGGTTGGGCGATATCGAAGCTTTTGCGGCCACGAGTGGACCGGGCCTAGTCAGCAGCCTGCTCATCGGCACCAGCATGGCGAAGGCACTCGCTGTCGCAGAGGGGAAACCTTTTCTCGCCGTGAATCACATGGAAGGGCACCTGCTTTCTCCCTTCATGGTCGGGAACGGGCCGCCCCGCCGCTCGGTGGCCCTCATTGTCAGCGGCGGCCACACCATGCTCATCCACATGAACGCCGTGGGCGATTACCGCCTGCTAGGTCGCACCCGTGATGACGCCGCTGGAGAGGCTTTTGACAAAATCGCCAAAATGCTCGGCCTGCCCTACCCAGGCGGACCCGAGATCGACAAACGCGCTGCCCTAGGGCGGCCTGACGCTTACCCCTTTCCGCGCAGCTTCCTAGACGGACATAGCCTTGAATTCAGCTTCAGTGGGCTAAAAACCGCAGTGCTTTATCACCTGCCCCATCTGGACCTAGCAGACTCAGCCGTGCTGGCCGATGTGTGCGCCAGCGTCCAAGAGGCCATCTGTGAGGTGCTGGTAGAAAAGCTGGTTCTCGCGGCGCGGCAGACTGGAGAGACATGGGTCACCGTAAGCGGCGGTGTGAGCTGCAATCGTGGACTACGGTCAAAGCTCATGAAACGCACGTCCGCTGAGGGATTGACCCTGTTGCTCGCACGCCCAGACCTCAGCACCGACAACGCCGCGATGATCGCCTACGCAGCCGCTCAGCGGCTACGCTTGGGCCAAACTTCAGCGCTGGAGGCAGATGTGGACCCAAACCTGCCCCTCGTGGCCTAAACAAACCACCAAGGGCAGGAGCTAGGGCAGGACTCAGATGCCGGCGAGCAACTTTTCCCACAGAGCATCATTGACGAGCACCTTGGTCACGAACTCTTCGCTGCTAATCTCAGGGCTTACAGGTGAGCCTGAAATCACAGGCAGTTCCACGGAGTAAGCGCCGCCCTTTCCGGCGCTTCCTGTGGCTGCCTTCACCGTGCCTCCGTAGTGATAAACAAGGAAAAACACGCCTAATAGATTCAGACCGAATTTTTGCTCCCCGGCCTGCCCACCCGCAAAGGGGTCAAAAATGGAGCGCATGGACTCTGGGGGAATACCCGGACCATCATCCGTCACGGTGAAGCGCAGGCGCACAGGGCTGCCAGACATGGAGAGCTGTTCTGCGCTGATCTGGATCGTAGAACCTTGGGGCAGGTTCAGCAGCTCATCCTCAATCAACAACTCAAAGATCCGCGCCAGCTTTGCTTGATTGACATGCAAGGCAGGCAGGGCATCTGGCAGCATGAGCTGCAAGCGAACCCCTTGCTGCTGTAACCTGGGCTGTGCAGCAGCGGCCACCCTTTGGATCACGCCAATCGGATCTACCGGGCTATCCATGGCTCCAGTCTGTGCCATGGCATCAAGATGCCGCAAAAGTTCACTGACATGGTGAGCGTGCTCCAGCACCTGAGCATGAAAATCACGCCAAAAAGCAGGATCCCGCAGACGATTGAGGTCCAGCTCTTCATAGCGCAACTTTGCTGGTGTCTGATGCAGAAAGGTGCGCACAGCCTCCAGGGGGTTATGCAACTGCTGGCTCAGGCCTGCGGCCAGCACGCCAAGGCTGATGATGCGGTCTGCGATGATCATGTTCTGCATCACAGAAAGCTTCTGCATCAAGAGCTCGTCACGCTCCCGCTGCAGTAGGTAATACTCCAGAGCACGGCGCAGTGTATTGCGCATGTCTTCTACCTGGATGGGCTTGGAGATGTAGCGGAAAATGTTGCCATAGTTCACTGCATCTACCGTGACCCCAAAGTCAGCATAGGCGGTCACCATCATGCGGACCATGCGTGGGCGCAGTTGCCGTGCACGCTCCAGGAGCTGTAGTCCTTTTTCTCCAGGCATACGCTGATCCGTGAGCAGTACGCCGATTTCATCGCCACGCTCTTGGATGAGTTTCAGCGCCTCAGCAGCACTAGAAGCCGTGAGGATTTGGAACTCATTGCCAAAGCTCCTGGCAAAGTATTTGAGGGACATCTCCTCGTCATCGACATAGAGGACGTAGTAGCGCTTGTAGTCGTGCATTTTGGCTTAGGGTTGTGCGGAGGCATCGGCTGACAACCGGTCAGAACGATACATATCCGCTTGAGGTAAATCCAGAATAAATTCAGTGCCTTTCCCTGGTGTACTGGTCACATTGACCCGGCCCTGGTGGTCGGCGATGATCCGGTGGCAGATGGCCAGGCCCAGCCCCATGCCTTTGCCCACTTCTTTGGTGGTAAAAAAGGGATCAAAGATCCGCTCACGGGTCTCAGGTGGCATACCAGCACCATTGTCCCTCACACTCAGCAGCACGCGGCCATTGACCGAGGTCGCCGAAAGATGCAGTGCCCGTTTTTCCCCTTCGGGATACGTCTTTTCCTCCATGGCATCCAGGGCGTTCTGGACTAGGTTCACCAGCACCTGCGTCAGTTGGTTCTGGCTGCCATGGATCTGCAGATCTGGGGGCGTCTCTACGGTCACATCCACATCCTGGGTGTGGTGAGAAAAAAAGCGCAGGACCGTGCGCACAAGTTCCTCAGCGCTAAAATCACTGAAGTTCGGATCCTCAGATCGGGTAAAGCCGCGCAAGTCTTTGATAATAGCAGCCACACGATCCACGCCGACCTGGATGTCATCAATCGTCTCTGCAAATAAGCTGCGCGAGGCATCAGGCACCTCGGGAAGGCTCTGACGCAAGAACGCCAACCCTTGAACGGCAAAATTGAGCGGGTTGTTGATTTCATGAATCAGGCCGGCACTCATTCGGCCCAGAGAGGAGAGTTTCTCATGCTGCACCAGCAGAGCTTCTGACTCCTTGAGTTGTTCCAGAGCGGCCTCCAACTGCTGCTTCTGCGCAGCCAGCTCTTTTTGAAAACAGTACGACTCCGCCAGATTGCGCAGTCGCACGCGCACCTCAGTCAGGGAAAAGGGCTTGCCGATAAAGTCTGTGGCCCCGGCCAAAAGAGCGTCGATCTTGGTGCCTTCATCCGGTCTGGCGGTCAGCAGCACGACTGGAATCCCCCGTGTGGGCCCAGATTGCCGCAATTCCTGACACACCTGCATACCGTCTTTGTAGGGCATCATGAGGTCAGATAGGATCACATCTGGAAGAAACTGACCCGCTTTGGCCACAGCCTCATTGCCATCCACTGCCTCAATGATTTCAAAATCCTCTGCCAACTGAGTGCGGAGGTAGGACATCATATCAGGCTCATC
>JAIWOJ010000315.1 GCA_020216965.1 Prosthecobacter sp. | reverse complement strand
GCCCCCTCGGCCAGGGTGACGAGCCAGCCCGGCTCCCCTGGGGGCGCGTTGAGGGCCAGCAGGGTGCTGTCTCCAGCATTCAGAAAGGCGCTGGAAATCCCCCATTCCTGTAGAATGACAGCCGCTTGATCTAGGGCGTAACCTTTTCCTACCGCACCTAGGTCAAAGACCATGTGGTCTGCCAGCACCGTCACGCGGAGTTCCTGCTCATTCAGTTGGTAGAGCTGCCAGCCTACGCTAGCACGTGCGCTCCTGAGAAGGGAGGCATCTGGCGTATGAAGGTTGCCCTCTGCATCCCGCCAAAGCTGCATCAGTGGCCCGATGGTGATGTCAAAGGCTCCGCCTGTCTCCTCAGAGACCGTTTTGGCCAGGCAGAGGCAATCCCAGACTGCCAGTGAGACACGCATGCTTTCGCCAGCACGCAGCAGGCCCAGCCGCCACACATCACTCGTCTGGCGGAAGCGGCTCAGGTCATCTTCCAGCCGGGCGATTTCTGTGAAAACGGCATCTGCCGCTTGGGCTGCGTAAGTGGCATCTTCATGGCACAAGATGACCTCAAAACGGGTGGCCATGGCCTCAGCACTAAACCGGTGCATGGGGGCTGGATCGCTCATATCAGCCATGCGTCAGCGTCAGGGTCTCCCGGGTGCTGATGGCGTTGCCGCACCCGGAAGCGAGGGGAGCACGGGTAGATCTGGTAACAGGGCTGGCGGGCTGGAAAGCGTGCCTGGCACTGGCGACAGGGAGCCCGAATCGAGGCCCGTGGCACCAGGGCTGGGCGTGGGTGGTGCTTCAGGGGCGGGCTCCTGCGGTGGAGGTAGCACGGGGGCTGTTGGCTTAGGCTCAGGGAGAGGCGTTTTTTTCACCAACAAGGACAGGTAGTAGCCTGGACGGAGCCCGTAAGGACCACTTTCTGAGTAGTCCGCAGCCTTCGCGCCCAGGCTAGCCTTTAGCACAGGGAGCTGGTCCACATCCACGATGATGAGAGGCGCGTCCACCGCCGTTGGCACGTGCGTCTGATAGCCCACCCTGGGTAGCGTGCGCCAGTACCATGGCAAGGGCCAGCCAGAGTCGCGGTTGATGACCTGCGCGCTGAAATCCTCACCCCGCTCAGCGGCCAGGGCACGCACCTCTTTCACAAGCCGGAAAAGGTCGGTGCTCGTGTGCGAGTAGGCGTAGGGATTGCGCTGATCAGCGCGGTATTCATGCGTCACGAACTTGCACTGCCCGCAGAGGAAGTAGATGCCCAAGCCATACCCCCCATGAAAGACCAACCTGCCCACACGTCCCTGCATCAGCGCCCAGAGACGCGCAGCGCCTACCCCAGCTAGCAGGGTGAGCGTATGCTGGGCAGATAGGATGCACCAGGGCGTCTTGTATGCGATGAGCGAGTAGATTCCCGTCAGTGCGAGTGTGTAGATGGAAAGGAAAACCAGCAGCGCCTGCTTAGGAAGGCTGCGATGCTCACCCAGCACCGCGTGCACCATGCCCACCAGGCCAAGCACGACCATCAGCGCCTCACTCCAGACGAGACCATCCTTGCGCCAGACCAGCAGTGTCAGGTAGTAGTGCCAGGGCTTTTCATGTCCGCTGCCGCTGCTGCGCTCCAGATAGCTTGAGTATGTCAGCAAGCTATCCTGGACGGCCTTCCAGTCCTGAAAACCGTTTGAATACGAGGCCACAGACACGAACACGGCAGGCACAAGCACCCAGGCCCAGACGGCAGTGATCTGCTGTTTTTTGCCGCCGGGGCTGCTCAGGCTAAGACTGCTGCTACTTTTGCGCGGCGCAAAACCACCCCAAAACGCGCGGACCACTGCCCAGCCCGCCAGAGCTGCGGCGATATTGAGCACAAAAGTCTCCTTGGTGGCGTGAGCAAAGCCCAGGGACGCGCCGCCCAGGACCAGCCAGAGCCTCCCGCCTCCTTGTGAAAAACGCCAGAAACTCCCCAATGCTAGTGCCGCTAGCAGGACCAGTTGCATCTCCATGATGAAGTAGCGGCTATAGTACACCATCATGGGTGAGACCGCGGTCATCAGCAGTGCCAGCACCGCTCCATGCCTACCAAATGCATCTGCAAAGAGGAACCCACAGAGCATGACCCCAATGCCGCAGAGCACGACCACCATGCGCAGATCAGCATCCGTCCACTGATCCGGTGCCCCCCACCCTGCGAGCCGCCCCCAGGCCATCGCCACCTGGTGCAAGGCTGGGCCATGATAATCTTTCGGGTCATACTCAAAGTGGCCCTCCTGCCAGTACTCCGCCAATTTCATGCCCAAGATCGCTTCATCCGTGTGCATCGGCCGCAGGTCCAGGCCCGGGAGACGGTAAAATAAACCTAACCCAAGCCCAAGCGCTGCCAGGATGAGAAAGCTGAACAGGGTGATGGTGACCTCTTTGCGTGCGGCCATGATAAGAAAGGCGCGCACCATGGAGTCATCTCGCCTACAAGCAAGGAATAGACAGCCTGCGATCAAGCGGGATGCTGCTTTTCGAGATCACGAAGCCGTGATGCTCCAGTAGGGATGAACCCCAGAGGCATTGCGCACCCAGAAAAAACCTCGTTTTGCCAGCTCACCAGCGGGTGAGGCTGGTACTCTTCTGATCCCTCCTCTGTGTTCCCGGGGTATCTGGGGGTTGAACAGCTTATTGACGGCGAAGGCATCCCCTCCCCCCCAGAAAAGCAGGACCCGGCTCAGAGTCTGCCTAGATCATGCCTGAATGATGGCCATCTCAGCCCCTTGCAGACTCTCCATGATGGGCGGCGGGAATCACAAAAAAGCGGAGATGTCTTGGGGACATCTCCGCTCTCAAAACTCGGGCTAACAAAGGTCTTATTTACCCATGGCAACGCCACCAGGGGCCGAAGTAGCACCTGACCAGACAGGACTCATGTCAGTCCAGGGCTTCGGCTCAACTCCAGGCTGCTTCACACTGATCATTTGGCGATCCCAAACAGCGGGTTCGCTAAAGAACTTGCTGAAACCCTGACGGTTGGAATCATCAAGAGCCATCGTGATGTAGAAAGCACCGCCGGGCTGGGTGGGAACCACGCCTTCGACAAACACACGCTCAGGCGGCACGCTCGTGCTGTATGGCCATTCGACACGGCGACGCTCAGGATCAGCAGAATCTAGGAGGAGATACTGCTTGGTATGGTCAAGCCAGACCAAAACGCGACCGCAGGTTGCGACTTCATCCTCGAAGGTGGCAAATTTGCCGTCTTTGCGTCCCAGGTTGACCCCACGGATCTCTAGGGAAGAGACGAGCAGGTGGAATGGCATTTTGATTTTCGGCGCGCCCATGCCTGGCTGACGGTCAGCATTAGGTTGGCAGGTCAGGAGCAGTTTGGAAACTTCACCAGAACCCACGATCAAACCGTAGGGGTTGCGCTTGCCTGCATTGCCCAAAATCGCGTCGTAGGCATTGATGCGGGTATCGTAGGTGAGGTCACCTGAGATTTTGACCTTGCCGATCGCACCATAGCGGGAGCCGTAGTAACGATAGTAGCTGGAGGGACGCATCATACCGGGACCCCAGCCGAATCCGGCTGGCATGCCCCATTGAGCACTGGCGGAAGCAGCCGTGAAAAGAGTGGCCGCGAAGACGCAGACTGCGAGGATGGAAGATTTGTTTTTCATGGGACTAGCAGGCTTGAGGTGACTTGGTGTCGAGTGACAGTACAGCACGAGTGATTCCAAGAGCCAACATCTTCTTTGAGAATTTTTTTGCACCAAACCGGGGTAGCATTGTTAGAAAATGATTCAGAAAAGTGAAATATATACCCCTCACGCGGGGGGAATCAGGCTCTGCTTCAGGCAAACCTACACGCACTTGACATCACGGCCGGTTTCTAGCGACTCCCAGACGGCCTCTACCACACGCATGTAGCAGACGCCTTCGGTGAAATCTGGCCGTGGGCGCGGGGCGGTGGGATCACGCACGGCGGCGATGAAGTCGCGCTCGACGGTCCATTCACGCTGCATGGCCGTGGGCACGGGCACTGCTTCCAGCGCTGCTCCTGGGCGGCCTAGGCTGATCTCATCGGTGGTA
>JAIWOJ010000314.1 GCA_020216965.1 Prosthecobacter sp. | reverse complement strand
GTCCACCAGCACAGGCTGATGGATGCTCGCATCCAGTTCTCCGCTATTGACGAGGGAGTAACCGCCCTCCGGCCCGCGATAGCCGTCGGTGCCGATGATCATCACATCCTGGCGCCCCTCTCCCAGGGCGGTGGATGCGCCGAGTGCCATGGAGTCATTGTGAGCATAGATCACGTCAAAACGGGACTGGAGTCGCAATGCCTCTTCCGTGCGCTCACGCCCGCCTTTGCGGGTGCCATTCCCAGGGGCATCATGCACGAGCACGATGCCTGGATGCTTGGCAAGCTCCTCCAAGAAACCCTCATGCCGCAGCGCGCTGTCAGAGTCTGGCAGCTCATCGATGCGGAGTTCTACCACCCGGCCGCTGGCCTCCTTGCTGCCCTCTGCAGCCGCTTTTTTGAGCAGCGCCTGTGCGGCGATTTCACCCGCCATGCGGCCGAGGGCGCGTTGATCGACCTGGAGGGAGGTCGGTGCACCTAACGTCGCGGAGCGTGAGCCGAGGCCAATCACCATCACGCCCTGCGGTGCAGCTTTGGCGACCCCAGCCGCGAGGGTGTCTGGGGAGACGGGCGTGACCATCACGGCCAGGGGCTTTTGCGCGAGCGTCTGCTCAAGCTGTGCGGCTTGTGCAGCGGCATCGCCCGCTGCATCTAGGGTTTTGAATTCGTAGCCTGGGCGTGCAGAGATCAGGCGCTGGAGGATCTGGATCTGGGCGGCCTCGTAGGGGCGGCCTGCGTTGGCTGTTAGCAAGACCACCTTGGCAGGGCCAGATGCCGTGGGCTCTGCCTCACGCTCACAGGCTACCTGAAGGGCGCTTGCGGCCAAAAGTGCAGGCAGGAGGAGGCGGGAAGGGCACATCATAGGAGGATGGATGGGGATGACAGTGAAGCCAGAAAGCGGTGCCGCGACAAGCCTTCATTCGGCGCTGGCCTCTGCCCTCCAGCGGGACGGGATGTCAGCCCTTGGGCTTGATTTCCAGCCCAGCCAGCCAGGGGGCGGTGATCGGCGGCGGCATCCCCCCAAAGGGCTGATAACCGGGGAGCTGGATCACGCTCATGCTATGAGGCTGACTGGCGATAAAAAAGAGCGTGTCCGCGCAGTCGGCAGTGCTGATCATCTTTGCCTGATGCTCCGCAGAAGGCTGAACGGGCCGCAATTTCACCAGCGGGGTCAGTGCTTCCCCAGGGGCATATTCGGAGAGGATGATGCCATGCGCATTGAGCTGCATCCGGGCGGTGAAGAGCAGGCCATGCACAGCCCACTTGCTGGCGGTGTAAGGCACGCCGGCATAGGAATCATAGCCATGCCCAGCCGTGGAGGAGACCACGACGATCCTACCCCTGCCCTCTTGGGCCATGGGGGCGGAGATGGCCTGGATCATATTCACCACGCCTAGCACGTTGATTTCCATCACCTTACGCCAACTTTCCTGGCTGGCGATGCGGGCGGGATCGGCATGAGCCATGAAGCGGTCTGGCGTATTGATGCCTGCGGTGTGGATCAGGGCGTAGGGCACACCCTGCTGCAGCACCTGCCCCAGAGCCGTGGCCACGCTGCTGCTGTCTGCCACATCACAGACGATGGGCAGGATGTTCGCGGACAGCGCAGCCGTTTCCTCCAGAGATTTGAGGGTGCGTCCGAAGACGAACGTCCGCGCCCCAGCATCGGCGAAGCGCTTGGCCGCCGCCTGTCCCATACCGCCACCACCGCCGGTGATGACTACGATTTTGCCTGACCAATCCATAGCTGCCACCGCTAGATGCTCTCACGCAGCCTGGCAAGGCTGGCCTATCCCAGGCGGAAGACGCGCTGCGCGTTTTCCCACAAAATCTTTCTCTCCACGGCCTTGCTGGGTGCCAGCCTGCGGATGGTGGCGATGGTCTGCGCACCCTGGCAGCCTGGACCACGCCCCAGGTGGTCGGCGCAGTCACTGCCGTAGAGGATCTTATCCTGATGACGCTGGAAAAAGGCCGTGGTGTGCTCCTCATCGCGCGTCAGGGCCAGCAGGCCAGAGCCTGCGGACATATCTGCATACATATTGGGGTAATCTGCCAGGTAGCGGTCCGTCAATCCACCGGGTGTCACCTTGGTTTTTGGATAGAGGGTCTTTTGATCGTGGTCTTTGTCGATATTCCCCCAAAAGGTCTGGGCGTGGCCGATGAAGATGGTTTTGGGGAACTTTTCCAGCATGGTGTAAAAGCGCTCGTAGCCGCGATTGTAGGTCTGGAACTGAAAGTGGAGGAGAATGGGTACCTGATAGGCAGCCGCCAGCTCATAGAGCCGCTGGCTCGCGGCAGAGTCACATTCCACATCGAATTTCTGCTCGCCAATGATGCAGGCACCTTGTTTGAGCCATTTCTCGATCTCCGCAGGCGCGGTGTCCAGATCCGTGACCTCATTGGCCCCCCAGAGATAGGCTTGGGGGTTTTCCTGGGCGATTTTTTGGCAGGTCTCCGTGGTGCCAGCGCGGGCAGCCAGGCCGTTGGACTTGCCGCTGTGGGTAGAGGGCCGCTCGTTTGGGGTGCCAGCAGGTAGCAGGATGGTGCGGGTGATGCCCATCGCCTGCTGATGGGCGATCAGATGTTCATCACTGCGCCCATGGTAATGCGTGTGCTGGTGGATATCGAGGATGGGCTCCTGCGCTGGCTCTTGAGCGAGGGCTTGGCCCGCCATGGTGGAAAGAATGCCGCCCATGAAGGCACGCCGGGTCGGGAGTGAGCTGGATTTCACGCCTTTACAACGCCGCTGGCAGCCTTTGTTCACGCTTTCCTATGACGCAAACCAGCCCTGGAATGACGCCCGCCGGAACGCCGCCCTTGCCAGCGAGCGCATCTCTTTCCATGCTCACGGTCACCTGCCATGAAAGCCCTCGTCCTCACCGCCGCCTCCGAGTTTAATTATGACATCGGTTTCCCCGATCCCGTGCCTGGCGCAGGTGAGGTGCTGGTGCGCATCAAAGCCTGTGGCATCTGCGGCAGCGATATCCATGGCATGGATGGCCGCAGTGGCAGACGCCAGCCGCCGATCGTCATGGGTCACGAGGCGGCGGGGGAAATCATCGCCCTAGGCGATGGTGTCACGGGCTGGGAAATCGGCCAGCGCGTTACTTTTGACTCCACCGAATATTGTGGCGAGTGCGATGAATGCCAAGCTGGCTATGTGAACCTGTGCCCCAAGCGCAAGGTGCTGGGTGTCTCCCCCGGTGAATACCGCCGCCATGGCTGTTTTGCGGAAAAAATCGTGCTGCCCACGCGCATCCTCTACCGCATCCCGGATGCCCTGCCGTATGAGAAGGCCGCCTTTGCGGAGCCGGTATCCATCGCCCTCCATGCGGTGAATCTGGCGGACGGCATCGAGGTCGGTGAGGCATTTGCAGACGCTGAAGACGAAGCCTGCGGTCAGGGCTGCGAATGCCACGGTGAGGAGGCCAGAGGCGGCACCGCGGTCGTTGTCGGGGCCGGTTTGATCGGCCTGCTGGTCATCCAGGCGCTGAAGGCGCGTGGCTGGGAGCGTGTGATCGCCGTGGACCTGGATGAAAAGCGCCTGGAGCTGGCTAAAAAACTCGGCGCAGCGGATGCCTTCCATGCCAAGCAGGAAGGACTTGCCATGCACCTGCGTGAGCTCTGCGGGGGCGATGGAGCCGATGCCAGCTTTGAGGTCGTAGGGGCTGCCGCCCCGCTTGATCTTGCCATCCGCTGCGTTCGCAAAGGTGGGCAGGTCATCCTGGTAGGAAATCTCCAGCCCAGCACCCCCTTCCCGCTGCAAGAAGTCGTCACCCGCCAGCTCACCATCCGCGGCTCCTGCTCCTGCGCCGGGGAATACCCAGAGGCCATCCGCCGCATTGAAGATGGCAGCATTCAGGTCGAGCCGCTGCTGAGCGCCGTGGCACCGCTGGAGGAGGGCGCAGGCTGGTTCCACCGGCTCTACGACAATAAAGAAGGTCTTTTGAAGGTCGTCCTCACGCCCTAGGCCGTGCAAGGCCCGCCGTGCGACTTGCGTTCAGGCTGGCCGTCATGCGCCGCCTTTTCCTAGCTTCCCTCTCCGCCGCCATCTTCACCC